>CAYRXP010000475.1:0-1000 GCA_964428145.1 uncultured Enterobacteriaceae bacterium | reverse complement strand
TCCGGCAGGGGCACGGCGCGCACATCCGCCCTGGCCTCGCTATCGCGGCCCAGATTGAGGTGCATATCGCGCTGGCTGACAACGCCCTGGCGCTCGCTGGCCCGGTTCACCAAAGCAAGAAGCGGCGAATCCTCGCTCACCAGATCTTCAAGGCGGCTTTCCAGGAAGCTGCCGCGGCTGAGGACGAAGAACTCCTCAGCCGGCGGATTGGCGAAGCGTACGCGGTTTTTCCGATCCAAAATGAGAATGACGCTGTCGAGAGCCGCCAAGACTTGGTGAAAATCAACCCGCTCCTCGACCGGAGCCGCTGGGATTTGGGCCGCATCCGCCATTTCAAGCCGCCTCGGCCGCGATCAGGGGACCATAGAAGGCGCTGAGCGCGGATTTCACTTGAAGGGGATCAGATAAGCGATTGATTTGACTACGTAATTCTGTCGATTTTGGGAGACCCTTTGTGTACCATCCCAGGTGCTTGCGGGCCACCTTGTGCCCGGTTTCCGGGCCATAATGTTCGAGCATGGCGTCATAATGGCTCATCATGGCTTCGAACTGGACCTGAAGCGGCGGGTCCGGCGGCCGCAGCCCGGTTTTCAGGTACGCGATGATCTGGGCGACAAACCAGGGCCGGCCATAGGTTCCGCGACCGATCATCAGCCCGTCGGCGCCGGATTTCGCCAAAGCCTCCGTGGCATCGTCGTAATCGATGATATCGCCGTTGACGATGACCGGCAGGTCGACCGCCTCTTTGACTTTACGAATGAACGGCCAATCAGAGGATCCACGGTACATTTGGCTGCGCGTACGGCCATGCACGGTAATCATTTGAATGCCTTCCCCCTCCGCCCTTTTGGCCAGTTCCGGGGCGTTGCGGCGCTCATCGTTCCAGCCCGTGCGCATCTTAAGGGTCACCGGAATGTCGACCGCGGCGACTGTGGCCCTGATGATTTCCGTCGCCTGATCCAGGTCGCGCATCAGGGCCGAGCCGGCTTCGCCGCCGACC
>CAYRXP010000474.1:0-1002 GCA_964428145.1 uncultured Enterobacteriaceae bacterium | reverse complement strand
ATCCGCTACGTCCCAACCAGTGGTCTCCTTCGCAAATTTCTTGATGCTATCGTAGACCTTTTCGGCGTTCTTGTCGTCTTTTGCCGCAGGAACAAAGAATTTCACCTCATCGCCTCCTCTCTGCTTACGCCAGGTCGCGCTTCAGGCGCTCGCACGCGCTCAGGTGGCGGTCGCGTGCTGGTCCTGTTATTTCCCTTTCGGTGCCCGTAGGTTTCCAGCGTTGAGATTTCGTGTTAGCCACGTGAGGGTGACACCGGCTCGTCACGCGGGAGATTCTTCTCGATATCGGTGAGCTTTAAGCCGCGCCTGCGTAACCTGCAAATCTGTTTGCGGGCGGCATCGTAGGACTTTCCGCTCTTCCGTAGCTTCCCGATGATAGTTTTCTGGCGTCTACGTTGCTCAACCTTGTCCCGCAGTTTCCGCACCTCAGACAGCTCGATTAGAATGCGACCTTGAGAATCTGTCTTTGTGCGGATTTTTCCTTGACGGATTAGCCTGTAGAGGTAACTCCTATCCAGCCCGGCGCGATCTGCTGCATCGTCCACGTTCGGCAAGGCCCCAGAGGGAATCTGTGGCGCTAACTGTCCAGTCTCATCTTGCACCCAGTGTCCGTCGCGCGGTCGTAGCGGCCTCCTCCGCTCTCCAGCCTCGTGAGCCAGAGAGGGTAGGGCCAGGCTCCGGGCGGCAGGTACAATGCATTTCCGTATGTAGAACTGCCACCCTCGAAAATCCTCGGGCCAATGCCAATTCTTGATGAGTTCAAGGAATACCTGTTGGAACACCTCTCGCCTCAGTGACTCGTTTAGTCTGCGGCCTAGGAACCTTCCGAGGTAAGCGATCAACAGAGTTCCCACCTCGGACTTTCCGGGTTCTTCCAATAGTTCAGCCTGGAGTAGATACAAACAGAGTTGTGCCCGCAGGTCTTGTGGCGGCACCTCTGGAGCGATGTAGATGTCCTGGGTTCTCCCAAGTCTTGACTGCTGTTCCTTTTCCCTCTCCACC
>CAYRXP010000473.1:0-1008 GCA_964428145.1 uncultured Enterobacteriaceae bacterium | reverse complement strand
AGAGTGAAATGAACGACCGGACGCCCCCGGTCACCGAGGACGATCTGCACGCCTACGTGGACGGGCGGCTCGATCCCGCGCGTGCCGCGGCGATCGAGACGCACCTGGCCGCGCACCGGGAAGACGCGGAACGAGTGGCCGCCTACCAATGGCAGAACGAGCGCCTTCGCGCGGCCTTCGCGGAGCTGCCCCTGGCGCCTGAGCCCGCGCGCTTGCGCGCTGCTGCTCGCGCCTCGCGTGGCGGCTGGCGTGTCCCGGCGTTGGCCGCGGCCGCCGCGATGTTGCTGCTCGTGGTCGGCTTGGGCGGCGGCTGGATCCTGCGGGGCGTGATCGCGCCGCCGGCGGCCGAGACCGCCAGCCTGGCGCGGCTGGCCTCGGCCGCGCACCGCGTCTACGCGGTCGAAGTCCGCCATCCGGTCGAGGTCCGGGCCGAGGAAGAACATTTGGTCCGCTGGTTGTCGAAACGTGTCGGTGTGCCGCTGATCGCGCCCGACCTCGGCCGGTTTGGCTTCTCCCTGATGGGTGGCCGCCTGCTCCCGGCCGGCGAGGGCGGGGCGGCGGCTCAGTTCATGTACGAGGATGCCGCGGGACGGCGGATCACCAGCTATTTTTCCGCCAACCCCAAGGGCGGCGAAACCGCCTTCCGTTTCGTCAGTGAAAACGGCCTGTCGGCTTTTTACTGGCTGGACGGGCCGCTCGGTTACGTTCTGGTCGGGGAAATCGGCCGCGAGGAGTTGCTGGAGCTTTCCCGCGCGGTATATCAACAGCCCGGTTCCTGATACCGGATCCGCGAATTCGCCGCCAAGCCTGCTGCGGTGAAATGAATCAATCTCAAGGAGGGTTAGTACCGGGCCTCGGGTCGCCGTCTCATGATCGATTGCGGCTTTGCCCCCGCAGTCGTCGACCGTTATGGTCGCGGTCGGTTTTCTTTTCGGCGGGGCAGGCGGAGGGCTTCATGCGGCTGGTGACATTCGACAAGAGCGGGCGCGCCACCCCGGGCGTGCGCCG
>CAYRXP010000472.1:0-1008 GCA_964428145.1 uncultured Enterobacteriaceae bacterium | reverse complement strand
GTTGCCGGAATCCGCCGCCCGCGCAAGCTGCCAGACAGAGTCCAAAAGGGAGGGAAACATGAAGTGGCTGCGTACCCGCATCCAGTGGTGGAAGCGTCGTCACGAAGAGACGACCGGCGAGCAGGCTGAGCGCCCGCAGCAGGCGGACTCACCAGGCCCCCGCCTGATTCTTCTAGTCCATGACGCGTCGGGACCGGCCTCGTACCGGCTCCACACCTTCGTGGACGCGCAGTCCGCGGAGGGCTTCGTCGATTCCTGGTTTCCGACGGGGTTTGAGCACGGGATCCTAGCGTTCTGGGCCGTGGACGACGAGCCAGCGAGCCCGACGACTTCAGACGAGGAGGTCGTGGTGCTGATCCAAGACGCGGACAGGCGTGAGATCGTCTATCCGTTCTCGTTGCCGGACATGGAGCTGGCCCACGCCTGGATAAAGAAAGAGGCCACGCGGGGGCTTGACCTGCGCCTGATGCAGGTGTACCGAGCGGTGCCGGTGCGGATCTGCCGCGACGACCGGGGAAGGGTGCGCCTGACGCCTCGCGAACCACGGCCCTCACGCCAGCCAGAGACCGCGTCCGCGCTGTCAGAGGGCGAGGCGCAGCGCCGGTTGTTCCAGACGGAGGAACCGGCGAGCGAAGCGGAGGCTGGCGAGCCGGACGAGGCGCCGCGAGCGGAGACGCAGGCAAGCGGCAATGGCAGGGAAGCGTCGACGATCGACGAGGTACTGGAGGAGATCAACGCCGCCGAACTCGTGGATGAGGTCGAGAGGGTGATCCGGAACAAGCGCTGGAAGCAGCAGGACGGACCGTTCCGGGGCTTCGGCTCACCACGGGGCAAGTTCTAGTCCCGCGACTGCGAACCTCTATCGCTGGCAGCGGGGGCAGTAGTGTGTGCCGCGACCGCCCAGCTTGATGCGCTTAATGGCCGTGCCGCAGACGTAGCAGGGCTCTCCGGTGCGACGGAACACCTTCACCCGTAGCTGGTGCATCCCCTGCTCCCCTTCCCCATCGA
>CAYRXP010000471.1:0-1017 GCA_964428145.1 uncultured Enterobacteriaceae bacterium | reverse complement strand
TTCCCGGTTTCTGGCTCCTGACGGAGCTGTGCCGGAATTATTTTCTCCTCAATGGGTTTCCCTGGGCTCTGCTCGGGTACTCCCAATACCCCTATTCCTGGATCGTACAGGTGGCGGACGTCTCTGGAGTGTATTTGGTCTCCGTACTGGTCATGGCCGGCAATGCTGCTTTTCTGGGCGCATTGTGGTTCAAGTCTTTCCGACCTCTCATGCTTTTTGCCGTGCTTTTTCTGGTCGCCAATCTGTATGGCGTATACCGTGTTCACTATTGGCAGCCCGACTCAGGGTCTGTCCTGAAAGTGGCTTTGGTCCAGCCCAATATTGGGTTGGACGCAGAAAAAGAACACTACGCGGATAAATATTTCAAAACCCTGGCCGACTACTACCAGCAGGCCGCAAATGAGGGTGCCCAATGGGTCATTTTCCCGGAGGCTCCCAATCCGTTCCTCTATGAGCAGGACTTTTACTTCACGAGTTTCTGGAAGCGGCAGACCGCCACCCATGGAGCCTACTTGCTGTTTAACAGCGCGCTGGTGGAGACCGACCCGGAGGCTCATTACTTCAACAGCGCCGTGCTTCTGGATCCCCAGGGTGAGGAGGTCTATCGATATCACAAAACGCACCTGGTTCCCTTTGGGGAATACGTTCCTCTAGCCGATTGGCTGGGACTACTCTTTGAACCGCTGGTGCAGGAAGTGGGCGGCTTCTCACCTGGTCAGGAGCTTCGAGTAGGAGACATCTCGGGAACCCACTTTGCCACCCTGATCTGCTATGAGGGGATTTTTCCGGAGCTCAGCCGGGAGTGTGTTCGCCAGGGCGCGGAGATTTTGGTGATTATCACCAATGATTCCTGGTACGGCCGCACCGCCGCCCCCACTCAGCATCTCCAAATGGCCGCTTTTCGTGCCATCGAGACTCGGAAACCGCTTCTTCGCTGTGCCAACAGCGGCTATTCGGTCGTGATCGACCCTCTGGGCCAACAGGGCCAGAAGATCGGACTTTTCGAGGAGGGAATGT
>CAYRXP010000470.1:0-1018 GCA_964428145.1 uncultured Enterobacteriaceae bacterium | reverse complement strand
TAGATACGCATTGCCGGCGCGCAGGAAGTGCTCGCGCTTAGAGGCCGGCAGTGCAGTGAAAGTACGCCAGAGCTCCTCGATATCCGCTGGAACCCATTGCTCATGCATATCTGGCCAAATTCCAGTTGGCCCCAGACCTGGTCGGCTCACTTCGCGTAGCGCTATTGGCGGTGCGTTTCCGACCGAAGGAAACTCAGGACTCTTGGAAGTCTCCGCGTACCCAACCCGACCAAGCCTACAATCGGTAATGCGACCCTGTTCATCTATTTGGCATACCCAACCCCGCTCGAACTTGCTGTTCGTGACATGCAGGCCAAGGACGACGCTCAGGAAAACTCGGACCTCGTGAAGGCGAGTCTGAAAGCTCGCGTTGACTCCCTGCTGTCCAATGCCTTCAACCATCGCATCCACAATGAGCACCTGCGGGCCGAGGAGGGCATCCGTCGGATGTTTTGATGGCGGGCCGAGGCGGAGTTCGCTCTCAAGCCAAAGTTCACCGCGCCAAGGCAGTCCGTCATAAATCAGTAGCTCCCACCGATGAACGCGAAGAGTCTTGCGTGTCTGCTGTCGTGCGCTCGTCGCATCGATGAAGTCGCGAGCGATCTCCAGAGAAAGGACCGGCGTGCCGCTCGGGCGTGCTCGGAGCCGAAGGGGAGCGCCACGCGGCTTCTCCCAAACGATGTCTAGTCCTGGAGGTGACGGACCACTCGCTGTATGTACAGAGAGCGTTCCGCTGTTCTCGGCACCATCGAGCTGAGAAAGTCCACTCGCGCTCCAGCCCCGCTCTTCCATCTCGGCCCTGAGGTGTGCCATCCAAGTCTCTGCATCTTTTGCCGGAATGACAAGCTCGATCGGCCAGTCACCGGCTTCGAAGCGTAGATCGGTGACTGGCCGCATACCGCTGGCACCATCGGCGACCTGAATCTGCGCGCTAGGTTTCTGCTTTGGCATTGGACCTAAGGCAAGGCTCCGCGAAGGTCTGGCAACATGGGATCTAACTATTAAGTGAGCCGCTTTA
>CAYRXP010000469.1:0-1018 GCA_964428145.1 uncultured Enterobacteriaceae bacterium | reverse complement strand
CTGGGATAAGCTCGCGGCGAAGGGCGGTACACCTGCGCCGGCGTCTTCGCTTGAAGCCCCTGGTGGGGTCGCTCCTGGTTGTACTCCGCTCGAAACCGATCAAACACCCGCTGTTGAGCCTGTCGGTTGCGGGCGGGAGGCCGGGTGGTCTCTTCCTTCAGGGTCCGGTGCATCCGCTCATGACGAGGATTTTGCTCCGGATGCCCGGGCTGGATCCGCAGTGGTTGGATCCCCAGCCGGATCCACCACACCGACAACCGGGAGAGTCGCGCCACACCCGTGCTCGCAAAAGGGGTCCCGTTATCCGTCACAATCGCCCGGGGCAGCCCATACTCTCGGAAAATCTCCCGAAAGACCCGTTCGACCGGCCCTCCTGCCGTCGAAGGGAAGGCTCGACAGGCCAGCAGATACCGGCTTGGGTAGTCGGCGATCGTCAGCGGATAACAGTAGCGTCGATCCCGGGTCCGAAACTCTCCCTTGAAGTCGGCCGTAAGCACCTCGTGGGGAGCCACCTCTCCCAGCTGCAGGGGCGAAGGAGGAGGACCTTGACGTCGCCGCCGTCGCCGCTTCGGTTCAATGAGTCCGGCTTGCTTGAGGATCTCCTGTGCCGTCGAGGCCGCCGGCCACTTCACCTCAGGCTGCCGCAGCCGCAGCCAATCCACTAACTTACCCCCTCCCCAATACGGGTGACTATGCCGGGCCTTGATGAGTACTTTGCCGATGGCTTCCGGTGTGCGATGCGGGCAATGTAGGGGGGCTCGGCTCCGATCCTGCAGTCCTGCTACCCCTTCCCTGCGATACCGCTGCAACCACTTATAGCCAGTCTTCCGGCTCACTCCATAGCGCTCACAGAGCTCGCTTATCTGAAAAACATCACTCTCGGCTTCCATCACAAACCGCATTCGTTCTTCCATGGGATCTGTCCTTTTCCAGGGCATGAACTCCTCCTTTCAGGAGCCCATCATCCCTTGCTAGACTGTCACCCATGTTCCCGGTCTATTCTGTTACCCATGTACCC
>CAYRXP010000468.1:0-1020 GCA_964428145.1 uncultured Enterobacteriaceae bacterium | reverse complement strand
GCGATACTGCTTGTGGCCGTCGCGGCCGCCAACCTTGGCGGTGCGACGGTGACGACGGACACCGTGATCGAGCTCAAGAATCCCCAATCCGAGAGGCCCGAGGGCGTAGGGATCGAGCTCAGGGGAATCGTCATCATTCCCGGCCGCAGCCTGGCGATGCTCGAGCGGCGGAACTCGAAGACGGTTATTCGCGCCAGAGAGGGACAGAAGGTGGGAGATTGGACGATCGAGCGTATCCTCGCCGATCGCGTCGTCCTTAGCCGGGGAGAGGCCAGGCGGGAGCTCAAGCTAAGCCACACGGCCCGCCCCGACCTTAGCCGACCCACGGGTCCTAATGGCGGCGTTTTGACCGATGAGCGGCTCATCAGGGACTTCGATCTCGTCGCCTTTCACAACGAACACTCAAGCGGCATCGCCCGGTATCTTCGTAAATGGGTGATTCCCATACGCATCTATCTCGATAGCCGTGCCGGCGACGCCCGGGAGCAGCGGCGCCTCACCAAACGCCACGTACGCCATCTGGCGAAGTTAACCGGGCACGACATCAGTGTGGTCGAGGAGCCCGCCGGCGCCAACGTCGTCGCCGTGTTCGAGAACGAAGGCGGTCTGTCACGGGTGTTCCAGGATTATTTCCCCGACGCGCCCGAGATGGAGGCTCTCATGAGCAAAAGCGTTTGCCTCGGCCGCTACACCGCCAATGGGAGATCCGAGATCGTCGGGGCCGTCGTCATTATCCCTCCCGACAAGGCCGCATCGAGAGGAAAGTTGCTCCACTGCATCATCGAGGAACTGACCCAGACCCTTGGTCTGCCCAACGACTCCGATGAGGTCGCGCCCTCGATATTCAACGACCGGAGCGACTACAGGGACCTGACCGGACACGACATGATTCTCGTCAGGCTCCTCTATGACCGGCGTCTTTACCCCGGCATGGAACGCCAAGAAGCACTCCGGGTCGCGCGCAAGATACTGCCGCAAATCCGCGGTTCGGTGATCTCGGCCGGACCCGCCCCATAGGGC
>CAYRXP010000467.1:0-1023 GCA_964428145.1 uncultured Enterobacteriaceae bacterium | reverse complement strand
CCGTGCCGACCTGGTTCTCCACCTGACCTTTCCCCCACCCCGCGCCAGGCGTGCAGGCCACCGGCTCAACCAGGTAATGGGAGCACATCTGCGCGAAACGCAGGTTGAAGCGGCGCTCCTTGCCGGTGAAGATCGCGTCCACGGCAGTTTTCATATTGTCGTAGATGCCCCGCGTACAGGCCCCGCCAAAGAAACGGAACGCCCGTTCGTGGGCGTCGAAAACCATCTCCTGGGTCTCACGCGGATAGGCCCGAACAGACATCATACGGCTGTGGCAAAGCCGAACGTGGGCCACCTTCAGGGTGACCGTCACGCCGCCAAGGACCACGATCTCGTGAGACCAATCAAACTGATAGGCTTCGCCCGGAGAAAAGCTGAGCGGGATGAAGGCATCGCTCCCACCCGATGTCCGCGCCGCGCGCCACTGCCGCGCATAACGCCGCACCGCATCGTAGCCGCCGCTGTATCCCGACCGGCCGAGATCCTCGAAAAGCCGCAACATGGTCACCCGTTCACGCCGGCTGCGTTCCTCGTTCTCCGCCAGAAGACGCCTCAACTCCTCAAGGTACGGCCCCAGCTTCGGATACGGCTGTTCCCTGCGCTCGTAGGAAAAAGAGGTCGCTCCGCAACGTAAAACCTTGCGCACCGTGTTCCGCGACAAGCCCCGGTCCCGGGCAATCGCCTTGATCGGCTTCTTATCAACGATATGGTCCCGTCGAACCTTCGCAATCGTTTCCACTATCAACATCCCCCGAGTACCCCGATGCTCAAAAACACCAGCATCAGGCAGAAAACTGGGGGGTCAATATTGAACGCCGATTACCCCCGATAAGGGGTCAATATTCCACGCCGGTTCACACACAGTGCTCGGACCGGCAGGACGGATGTCCGATACAAATTGAAGATTGGCAAAGTCGCTTGTGGTTCCTTCGATCAGTGGCCTTATTTGCTCGGCATCAACGATCGAACCATCAGAGGCATCGTAAAATGCCACCGCACTCCAAACCCCGCTTTGGTTGTCCA
>CAYRXP010000466.1:0-1023 GCA_964428145.1 uncultured Enterobacteriaceae bacterium | reverse complement strand
TGACCCACCTGCAAGGGGCGCAGCCGGTGACGCTGGGCCATCATCTGCTGGCTTACGTGGAGATGCTGGGCCGCGACCGGAGCCGCGGCCAGGATTGCCGGCGCCGCCTCAACGAATGCCCGCTGGGATCGGCCGCGTTGGCCGGCACGCCGTTTCCCATCGACCGCGAGGAAACGGCCTCGGCGCTCGGCTTCGACAAGCCGATGGCGAATTCCATGGATGGCGTTTCGGACCGGGATTTCGCCCTCGAATACTTGAGCCTGGCGGCGATCCTGGCCGTCCATCTGTCGCGCCTGGCCGAGGAAATCGTGCTCTGGTGTTCGGGGCCGTTTTCCTATGTCCGCATGCCCGATGCGTTTTCGACCGGCTCTTCGATCATGCCGCAGAAACGCAACCCCGACGCCGCCGAACTGGTGCGGGCCAAGGCCGGCGGCGTCATCGGCGCCCTCGGCGCGCTGCTGGTGGTGATGAAGGGGCTGCCCCTGGCTTATGGCAAGGACTTGCAGGAAGACAAGGCGCCGGTGTTCGATACCACCGAAACGCTTTCGCTTTCGCTGGCCGCCATGGCCGGCATGGTGAGCGGGATGGAATTCGACACCGGGCGGATGAAGGCCGACGCCGGGGGCGGTTTCGCCACCGCCACGGATCTGGCCGATTGGCTGGTCCGGGAACTGGACATGCCGTTCCGGGACGCCCATCAGGTCACCGGGCGGCTGGTCGGGCTGGCCGAGGAAAAGGGCTTAAGCCTTGACGGCTTGAGCCTGGATGACATGCAATCGGTGGAAAAGGGGATCACCGAGGCCGTTTTCGGGGTCCTCGGCGTCGACAATTCGGTGACCAGCCGGAACAGTTTCGGCGGCACCGCGCCCGAAAGGGTGCGCCAAGCGGTGAGTGCCGCCCGCAAAAGGTTTTTGAACTGAGGGAATGGACCCCCATGTCCGGTACAAGGGTTTAAGATAGGGTGATGACGAAAAAAAAGATGGTCCGCAACGGCGTGTTGATCCTGGCTGCCTTGGCAATGGC
>CAYRXP010000465.1:0-1025 GCA_964428145.1 uncultured Enterobacteriaceae bacterium | reverse complement strand
ATGAGAGAATTCCTTCGATTGAAACGAGCTAGTTGACACAGGTCATACCTCGGTGAGGCGGCAAGGGGGACGGACAATTCACTAGCGGTTCTGCTCCAACAATTCGGTAATCCGCTGCCGGTACACTTTCTCAGCTGTCTGCTCTCGCTTCTGTTGCGCAACAAACTCATGGGGCTTCCCGATACGAGCAGCCGCCCCGCCCGCCGACAAGTCAACGCGACGCTACTACTCCAGAAAGTTCAGGCGACAGAGCAGAAATGCGCGCTTTGGGCCTAAATCATTGGGAGGATAGGCAGTGAAAATGGATCGTGAGTGTGGTCACTCGGTGATAGACTGCAGCAGGCAGCAAGGTTTGCCTTGCTAGACGGTTCTGTCTAATTCTAGTTAGGCTAATTTGACATGGCCTTGACTGCTCACACCTCGTACACGGAGATTAGCTATGGCGAATCGTAACGTTGTCATCAAAGCTCAGACTGGTCATATCAACCTGAGCCCCCTTGGCTTCCATCGTTACGCTTCAGAATTTCTGCGTGCTGCCGATTCGTTCAAATGCGAAGACGGCTTTTCTCCTGTCGCCTATTATCTACGTTGCCACGCGATAGAACTTGCGCTAAAAGCTTTCTTACTTGCCAAGGGGTTCCCCAAGAACGACCTCAAGGATAAACTCAGACATAATCTGGAAAATGCTCTAAACAGTGCGACTAAACACGGGCTTCAATCTGAGGTGGCAATAAAGCCCGAAGAAGCGGAAGAAATCAAGAAAGCCAACGTCTATTACGAGGACAAGGGATTCGAGTACTTTCAGGTAACGAAGGCTGTCACAGGGTATCCAGAGCTACCTGATTTGAAGATCCTAGCGGATGTTTCGTCCCGGTTAGTTTCTGGACTAGATGTTTGTATGAAAGCAGCCTAACCACTCGCTGGGGCAGACCCGGCCTCGGCGGTCCATAAGATCCCCACCCCCACCCAAGTCAACGCGAAGGGCCTACTCCGCCTGCCCCGTGCCCTTTACGGGGGGAAGTTCA
>CAYRXP010000464.1:0-1027 GCA_964428145.1 uncultured Enterobacteriaceae bacterium | reverse complement strand
CTCCTGTCGGCGATCAGCGACAATGTCTTTGTGGCCACGATCTATATCAACGAAGTGGTGGCCGCCCTCGAAACCGGCCAGATCACCCGCGACACGTTCGATCTGATGGTCGTGGCCATCAACACCGGGACCAATATCCCCAGCGTCGCCACCCCGAACGGCCAGGCGGCCTTCCTGTTCCTGCTGACCTCGGCCGTGGCGCCGCTGATCCGTCTGTCTTACGGGCGCATGGTGATGATGGCCTTGCCCTACACCATCGCCATGACCCTGGTGGGGCTGGCCATGGTCATCTATGCGCTCGAGCCGGCAACCGCCGAGATGTACGAGCGGAATCTGATCGAACATCATACGGAGAGCCAGGCGGCCGAGGGTGTCGAAACGACTCCCAAGAACCACTGAAGGCCGCTTGCGCTTTGCTCCGATCCAAATTTGTGCTAGACTTTTGCCGCTCGGAAATCACCAAGCCAATAAGAAACGAAACGCCCCTTGGTCTTTTGGGGGTGCCCGTAGATGAGTAGGAGCAAGCCATGGGTGTTGGCGTTGCATTGAGTGAAGAAGCGATTGAAAAAGCCGGTGCTGTCGAACTGACCGGTGTCGTCAAATGGTTTGATGCAGTAAAGGGGTACGGTTTTCTGCTCCCCGGCGATGATGACGGGGATGTCCTGATCCATTATTCCATACTGCGCGAATTGGGGCGCCGGTCGGTGCCGGAGGGCGCGACCATCATTTGCCAGGTCGTCCAGGGGCCGAAGGGCCGTCAGGCGATCCGGGTGCTGGAGCTGGACCTCTCGACCGCCACAAGTCTGATCTCGCCTGCCGAACGCCAGGAGGGAGCGCCGGCCCACTCGCAGCTGATCGGTGAGGCCGGCGAGTTCGAGGAAGTCATCGTCAAATGGTTTAACCGTTTGCGCGGCTATGGCTTCGTGACACGCGGTGACGAAGATCGCGATATTTTTGTGCATATGGAAACCTTGCGGCGGGCCGGATTGGCCGAAATCTTTCCCGGCCAACCGCTCAATGTGCGGAT
>CAYRXP010000463.1:0-1030 GCA_964428145.1 uncultured Enterobacteriaceae bacterium | reverse complement strand
ATTGGCTGGGGGTAGAGGATTCGAACCTCTACTGGCGGAGTCAGAGTCCGCAGTCCTACCGTTAGACGAACCCCCAATAGGTGTACTTGGTAATATAATCTTAGCAGGGAATCACAAAGAAAAAAAAAGAGGGCAAACCCTCTTTTTTTTCAAATAATTCGCAAACTTTAACGTTTCGAGAATTGTGGACGCTTACGCGCCTTGTGTAGGCCGACTTTTTTGCGTTCGACTTCACGTGCATCTCGAGTGACAAAGCCGGCCTGGCGCAGCGGCCTACGCAGTGTTTCGTCATATTCAATCAGGGCTCTGGTGATGCCATGACGAATTGCTCCCGCCTGACCAGTAATACCGCCACCCTTGACTGTTATATTGAAGTCCATTTGACCTAGCAATTTGACTGTTTCCAGTGGTTGACGGACGACCATACGGCCTGTCTCACGACCAAAATATTGCTCCAGTGTTCGATTATTAATGATGATGTTACCGTCGCCACGCTTCATAAATACACGTGCTGTTGAGCTTTTGCGACGGCCTGTGCTGTAATAGATATCTTGAGCCATTTGTTAGAGTTCCAATGCCTTCGGTTGTTGGGCTGCATGTTTATGTTCAGCGCCAGGATAAACTTTCAGTTTACGGTACATCTCTCTGCCAAGAGGGCCTCTTGGGAGCATACCTTTCACTGCTTTTTCGATAACCACTTCTGGTTTTTTCTCCATCAGCTTGTCAAAGCTGATTGATTTAAGCCCACCTGGGAAACCAGTGTGATGCTGATAGATTTTGTCTGTCCTCTTATTACCAGTTACTTTCACTTCTTTGGCATTAATGACAACGATGTAATCGCCAGTATCCATATGCGGTGTATATTCTGGCTTGTGCTTACCACGCAGACGTCTGGCAATCTCACTCGCGAGCCTGCCCAGAGTTTTGCCACTGGCATCAACAACGAACCAATCTTGTTTGATGTCAGAGGGTTTTGCTGTATAGGTTTTCATTATTTATCGTGAATCATTTTATAAGGAATGGCATATTA
>CAYRXP010000462.1:0-1031 GCA_964428145.1 uncultured Enterobacteriaceae bacterium | reverse complement strand
AAGCTGCGACAGAAGATGCTGCCGTACACCGACCACTATGGCGTAACACTCGAGGGCTAGCGCCGTCCGGGCTCAAACGACTTCGTCGTGGCCCCGAGCCTCACGCAGTTACGCCGCGGGCTGATCGCCGAGCGCGCAACGACGCGCTCCTCGATGCCTCAGACCGGGTCGTGCCGGTCGAGGAAGTCCGTCACCGCGTCCGTGAATGCGTCGTTGCGGTCGCCCGCCACCATGTGACCCGCGCCCGAGACGTCGACGAACTCCGCGTGCGGAACCACCTCCTGAAACTCCCGCACTCCATCGTGACTGATCATGTCGCTCTCGCGGCCGCGCACGAGCAGCGTCGGGACTTTCAGCTTCGCAGCCGCCCGGTGCAGGCGTTCGTGGTCCGCGACCTCGCGCGGGCCGCTCTCGCTCATGAACTTCGGATCCCAGTGCCACCGATAGCGGCCGTCCGGCTGCTCGCGCACCATGCCCAGCAGCCTCTCGCGGGTCCAGGTCTGCTTGCGCTGTGGGGTGTAGGCCTCGATCGCGGCCGCGACCGCCTCGAGGCTGTCGAAGCCGTCGGAGGTCGAGACCATCCAGGTCCCGATCCGCCTCGCGCCCTCGGTCTCGATCCGCGCCGCGATGTCGACCAGTATGACCCCGCGCACGCGTGACATGTCACACGACTCCGCATAGAGGAGTGTCGTGATACCGCCGAGTGACGCGCCCACCACCACCGCAGGGCGGGGCAAGCGCGAAAGTACCACAGCGAGGTCGTCGCGGAAGTCCGCGACGCGATAGCGGCCATGCGGGCACCACGCACTCTCGCCGTGCCCCCGCATGTCGAGCGTGATCGCATAGCGCCCAGACTTCGCGAGGCGCTCCGCGGTCCCGCCCCATGACTGGCGCATCTGACCGCCACCGTGAAGCAGCAGTACGGTCGGGGCGTCCGGTTCGCCGCGCGCGGTCGCCACCAGCCGCAAGCCGTCGTGCCCCGTGAACTCGAGTGTTTCTTCGCGCATCCGATTCACCGCCTACCTGACCAT
>CAYRXP010000461.1:0-1034 GCA_964428145.1 uncultured Enterobacteriaceae bacterium | reverse complement strand
AGGCGATGTCGGTCGGCAGTGGAGGCGCCTGCGCCGTTCCCGTCTTGGCCCAGACCGTGACCCCGGTGACCTTGATGATTCTCTCGATCGCGCCTGAGCTGTAGCGGATGTGGTGGCCCGTCCCCTGCTCCTGTGACACCGAGCGTCGCAGCCCTTCGAGGATCGTCGCGACCAGACGCTCGTCAAGTTCGGGTTCATCCGGGGCCATATGCTGGGGGCCGGCGCGCGAGTTGCCCTGGGGATCGTCGGTCACCAGCGTGACCCTGCGGGCGATCCCACCGCGCGCGATCTGAGCGTAGGCGTTGGCGGCATGCAGCGGCGTCCACGTCACTGGTCCCTGCCCGATCCCCATGCTGATGGTGGCGAACCGCAGGGATCCGAATCGCTCGGCGATCCGCGAGGTGTGTTGAAAATCGGGAAGCCGCCCCAGCCACCGTCCGATTGCCCCCTCGTCGAGCGGTGGGGCGAGACCGATGTCGATGGGGCTGCCCAACCCGAAACGGCGGTACCAGCTCACCAGCCGCTCGGGCCCGAGCCTGTCCGCGAGCGAGTAGAAAAAGATGTTGCAGGACTGGGCGATCGCCTCCCGGGCCTCCAACGCCCCGTGGACGTTGTATTTCGGAGCGCGGTAAATCCAGCAGCGGAGCCGGTCCTTGCGATCCGGAAGGAAGTGCCCGGTGCACTGAATCGTCTCGATGAGACCGAGTGCGCCCTCCGTGACCGCGGCGGCCAATACCAGTGGTTTGATGATCGACCCGGGTGGATAGATCGCTTCGGCGGCTCGATTCACGAGCGGCCGGTACGCGTCGCGGCAGGGTTCGGGAAGCTCCCGGCCCGAGGCGACGGTTGGCGTGGAGACAAGTGCCAGGATCTCGGCCGTCTGTATGTCGAGGACGACCGCGGCGCATGCAAGCAGCTGGCCCTCCGGCAGGATTGTTCGACTGGGCGTGCCTGTGGCGGTCCAGCCGGCCTGCCATTGGCTGGCCACGGCGAGCCCGAACTGCGGTGACAGGATCGCTTGGATCCGCGCCTGC
>CAYRXP010000460.1:0-1036 GCA_964428145.1 uncultured Enterobacteriaceae bacterium | reverse complement strand
GTTTCATCCTAAGGGATGAGAGCCTGCATCGATCTCGAACGAGATCACTACCTCCAGGCAGACAGGAAAACCTACCACCTGCCTCCCCAGGCTCTACTCACCAACATTTTAATTTGCTGAATTTTAGGTGCGGCCCCCTGAAGGCCCCTAATATACACAAAGGAAACAGTTGTTGTCAAGTAATAAGATTCAATGGCGGTTATGACTTTGGATCAGCAGGTTGCTCGTTCAACTTTGTCACGCAATCCTCTGAAACCTTCTGAGTATAGTCGTCAATCTCTAGGTGTCCCGCACCGAGGCGGTTCCCACATGCATCTCTGTGCACCGTGGGATGAGCTGTGCTCCCATGACGCGATGGACCACCGCTTCCACGCGGGAGTGGGAACCAAGGAGGTTGGATACCGGTGGTGTCCCCCACCTCGGCTCCGTCCTCGACTGGGGTGAGTCTGCCAGCCACGCATGGCCGCCGCGCTCCCTCGCGCGGAACACCGAGGCTGGCCCAAGACCCTGTCTCGTCTGGTTCACCACGGCGGCGAACGGCATTCCATGTCGGCTACGGGAAAATCGACTGACAGGACCGCCCATCGGGGCCTCATCCAATTTAAGGATTTGGATAATTCTTTGAGGATATGATAAAATTGAGGCCAAGATTGTATGAAAATACGCAAAAACAGTGTTCAATACACGTAAATTTTCTTTGATAAGGGAACGGCTCGATTTTCCAGTAAAGCCTTGTGTTTTTATGGGATTAAAAATTTCACGCACTACGTTATAGTAACGCTATTCTTCACTTCGATTACTCGTTGGCATTTTAATTGCGGCATAGTTATTAATGGCGCCGGTGCGTGGTGCAGTAGGCAAGCCTTTGGCCCCCTGAGAGGCTAGGCATGCCAGCCATGACACCGGCGCCTGAGTGTATTTAAACCTAGAAGTTTGAGACTTAATGCCGCTTCCGCCGCCGCCGTAGCCCCAGCCCCACAAGCCCAGATCCGAGCAGCAGGGCGGTGGGCTCGGGGGATGGGTGTAGCAACTCCAC
>CAYRXP010000459.1:0-1037 GCA_964428145.1 uncultured Enterobacteriaceae bacterium | reverse complement strand
CGCCAAGGCGGCGACGTGGTACCGCAAGGCCGCCGAGCAGGGCCACGCCGAGGCCAAGGAGGCGCTTCGCAAGCTTGGGACCAAGGGCCAAGGCAGGCCGCGCCAAGCCGCTCCGTCCGACGCGCCGACCGAGTACCAAAAGGGTCAAGCCGCCTACAAGCGCCGCGACTACGCCGAAGCGGCGAGGCGGTACCGTAAAGCCGCCGAGCAGGGTCACGTCAGCGCGCAGTTCCGCCTCGGCATCATGTATGGGAAAGGCCTTGGTGTACGACGGGACTATGCCGAGGCGCTGAAATGGTATCGCAAGGCCGCTGAGCGGGGTCACTCCAACGCCCAGTTGAGCGTTGGCGCCAGGTACGAACGTGGCCAAGGCGTGACACGGGACTACGCCAAGGCGGTGATGTGGTACCGAAGAGCTGCCAAGCAGGGTTATCCATGGGCCCTACGCAATCTCGGCCTTATGTACTACCGGGGCAAAGGCGTGCCGAAGGATTATGTACGGGCCCACCTTTGGCTCAACCTCGCTGTTTCACGGTTCCGGCCGGGAAAATACCGGAATCAGGCGCTTAAAAGGCGGACCAACGCAGAAAAGGTAATGACGCCCGCCGAAATCGCCGGAGCCAGGCGGCTGGCGCGCGCCGTGGAAGATTATCGCGAGGCGCATGGGCGCTATCCGGACGATGCCGTCATCCAGGCCAAGATGGGGGAGCTGAACCTATTGGCCGGGCAGGCGCCCGCTCGGGAAGTGCCGGAGCGCGCCCCACCCCGACTCGTGAAGAAGGTTCAACAGGCACTGAAAGATCTCGGCTACGATATTGGCCCGGTGGACGGGACCCTTGGCCCGAGTACGCGTGCCGCCGTCCGCGCCTTTCAGGCCGACGCTGGGATCGCGGCAGAAGGCAGGGTCTCCGAGCGCCTGCTAACCCGCCTCGAACGGTCCATGGCGCGCACGTCGCCGCCCGAGGCGCCGGACGAGAATCCGGTGAGACTGGTGCGGGCGGGGCGCAAGCTCTCCTTGGCCGACGCCAGGATCCTCG
>CAYRXP010000458.1:0-1039 GCA_964428145.1 uncultured Enterobacteriaceae bacterium | reverse complement strand
GATCAATCCTCCTCCAGTACGCTCTTTCTTCGCAGGATGTGGTGGTAATGCTGCGCGAAGCGGTGCGCTTCGTCACGCATGGCCTGGCACAGCTTCAACCCCGGGTTCTCGCGCCCAAGCTTGATCGGATTGCTCCTCTTCTGCACGTAGATCAACTCTTCCTTCTTAGCAAGGCTGATGACCATCGGCGGCTTGGCCTGGAGTTGCTCAAACGCCTCCAGCGCCGCATGCAACTGCCCCAGGCCGCCGTCGATCAGGATCACATCGGGATATAACTCAGCGCGTTCACCCGCTTCGCGGTACCGCCGAGTGACCACTTCCCGAATCGCCGCGTAGTCGTCGTTGCCCGCTGTACGAACGCGGTATCGGCGGTAGCCGTCCTTGAACGGCCGGCCGTCGATGAAACACACCTTCGAGCCCACCGTCTCGCCCCCGGCTAACTGCGCGATGTCGATCGCGTCCATGCAGCGAATCGGATTGTCAATACCCAACATCCGTTGTAGCGACTGCAACCCGGCCGAGGGATCGACCGCAAACGTCGTGACCTCCGGCTGCCAATCGTATTGATGACTCTTACGCCGCTTCTCTCGGTCGTCGAGTTTCTCGATCGCCCGAATCTGGTCACGCAGTGTCGCCGCCCTTTCGTATTCCAACGCCTTGGCTGCTTGGTCCATTTCGTGGCGAAGCTCGCGGATCATCACGCTGCGCTTGGAGGCGATGAATCGCACAAACCGCTCGATGTCGCGGCGATAGTCATCCCTGGAGATCCTGTTCGCGCACGGGGCGGTGCACTGGCCGATTGGATGCAGCAGGCAGGGGCGAAAATGCTCATTCTTCGGGTCGCCCTCGGCGATGTCCAACGTGCAAGTACGGTACTTGAACACCCGCTGGAGCAGTTGAACCGCCTCACGGAGGGCATACACGGATGTAAACGGCCCAAAGACCTTTGCGCCCTTGAACTGCGGTTCAGCCGGCGTGCGAGTGATGTACACCCCCGGAAAGTCATCGCGCATCGTGATGGCCAGATAAGGAAACGTCC
>CAYRXP010000457.1:0-1039 GCA_964428145.1 uncultured Enterobacteriaceae bacterium | reverse complement strand
GGCAAAATCGCCGCGGACAACCTGGTCGCCCTCGACTGACGCGTCCCGCTTGGCCTTCTTCGTTGCCCTGGCGCCGGTGTCATTCGGTTGCCGATTATTGAAGGTCCGCTTAGGGTCACAAACGGACGTCGGTCACCCGACTGCAAATGGTCCGCTTTAGTCCAGGAGCGGACATCCGGCCAGATATGAAAAATGTAATTTTGGGCAAGCCCCTGAATGTCCGCTATCAGGGTAAGAGCGGACATTAAATCTCATGCCTCGGAATGTCCGCTTATAGCCATAAGCGGACATTGAGGGCGAAGGTTACTCCGGGACTCCCGCCTTTCGCAGCCCCTCGACGTAAAGGTCCACCTGAGCCAAACTCTTTATGTAGAAGAGGTGATCTTTGGCAAAGCTGCATGTAAATTTGGGCTTTCGCCGGAGCAATTCCTTAACCGCATCTTGTGTTTCCTCGGGCCGATCTAAATGACCTAGAGCCGCAACGAGAGCGGCGTTCGCCCAATAATGGGAATTGGGGACGCTAACCGCCTTGCGTGCCCATTCCGCGGCGGTCTCATACCGT
Source organism: uncultured Enterobacteriaceae bacterium (assembly GCA_964428145.1). Classification (GTDB taxonomy): domain Bacteria; phylum Pseudomonadota; class Gammaproteobacteria; order Eutrophobiales; family Eutrophobiaceae; genus SMWN01. Next base: position 477 of record CAYRXP010000457.1, on the reverse strand, counting down.
TTCAGAAATAATTGGGGGAGCGATCCATACATAAGAAACCCCCACCTGTAGGGGTCTCGCGGGCTCAAACGAACCGATTCCTCGAAATGAGAAATTGAATCTTCCAGTCGGCCCGCATAGGTCAGTGCATCCCCTAAGGCGCAATGCGCTTGGGCTAGGTTGGGATTGAGTTCAATCGAGGTTTCCAATTCGGCGAGGGCAAGTTCGTATTCAGATCTGACTAGATGGGCACGGCCTACGGACCAGCGGGCCAAAGCATCCTGATCATCGAGCTTCGCCGCTCGTTGTGCCGCGCGAAGGGCATCATCGAGGAGTTCAGGGGTTGGTTCGGCATCGAAATACACCACGCTCCCAATGATGGCGTATGCCAACCGCGAATGCGCCACACCGAAGTTAGGGTCGAGTTCGATAGCGCGGCGGAGTAGCCGCTGGGCCTCCCTGTTGCTGTCTTTGCTGAATTCATACAAGTGCGACAGC
>CAYRXP010000456.1:0-1040 GCA_964428145.1 uncultured Enterobacteriaceae bacterium | reverse complement strand
CTGGGCGGCATCGGCAAGACCCAGTTGGCCAGCGAGTTCGTGCACCGCTACGGCCGGTACTTCGACGGCGGCGTGTCCTGGGTGAGCTTCGGCGCGCCGGGCGCCATCCCCGCGGAGATCGCGTCCTGCGGCGGCGCCGCGGCCTTGGACCTGCGCCCGGACTTCGGCAACCTGCCGCTCGGCAAGCAGGTCGGCCTCGTTTCGGCGGCCTGGCAGGGCCCGCTGCCCCGTCTCCTGGTCTTCGACAACTGCGAGGACGAGGCCCTTTTGGACCTGTGGCGCCCGCGGACGGGGAACAGCCGGGTCCTGGTCACCAGCCGCCGGGCGGAATGGAGCAAGGGACTGGGCGTCCGTGCCCTGCCGCTCGGCGTGCTCGAACGCGGTGAGAGCGTGGCGCTGCTGCGCGAGCACCGGCCCGAGCTCGGCGCAGACGACCCGGACCTGGCCGCCATCGCCGCGGAGCTGGGCGACCTACCCCTCGCCTTGCATCTGGCCGGCAGCTTCCTGGAGCGCTATCGCCATGCCGAGCTCGGCGCGCCCGCCGCCTACCTGGCCCGGCTGCGCCGCCCCGACCTATTGGAGCACCGCTCCCTGACCGGGGGCGATCTCTCGCCGACCGCTCACGACCAGCACGTGGCGCGCACGTTTGCGCTCAGCCACGACCGCCTCGACCCCGCCGATGCCATCGACGCCGCGGCCCGCGGCTTGCTGTCGCGGGCCGCCTGCTTCGCCCCCGGCGAGCCGATCCCCCGGGACCTGCTGTCGGCGAGCCTCGATTTGGCGGCGGACGAACCCGAGGGCGGCCTCCGCTTCGAGGACGCGCTCCATCGCCTGACCGACCTGGGGCTCGTGGACGCGCGAGCGGACGGCGCGCTGGTCTTGCACCGCCTGCTCGCCGCCTTCGCGCGCGCCGAGGCCAAGGACGCCGAGGAAGCGCGGTCCACGGTCGAAGGCGCGGTCCTCGACGCGGCCCAGCGCCTCAACCAGGAGGGCTACCCGGCGCCCCTGCTCGCCTGGCAGCCCCACCTGCGCGCGGTCGC
>CAYRXP010000455.1:0-1049 GCA_964428145.1 uncultured Enterobacteriaceae bacterium | reverse complement strand
CCCGGTAGCTTGAGAACCGGTGGCAACTCGCCGTGGACCTCCGCGCGGTTCGAGATCGACATCGATCCGAAGGCGCTCGGGCTCGTTCAGGGTGACGCGAGCCTGACGGTGACGGCGCGCGATTGGTCGTGGCGCAACCGCTTCCGCGGAAACGAGACCCAGCACCAGATTCCGTTGACAATCGACTTCGAAAAACCCCGGATCCAGGTCGCCAGCGGTCTCACCTACGTATCCCGCGGTGGCTCTGGGTCCGTGAGCTACTCGATCAATGAAGAGACGACGCGTGACGGCGTGATGGTGGGCGCGAAATTCTACCGCGGCTTTTCGACGTCGGGCGAGGACGCGTCGCCGGGGCGCCGTTTCGCGCTGTTTGCAGTTTCCACCGATTCGCCACGGGAACCAAAAATCGTTGTCGTCGCGGAAGATCTGGCGGGAAATGTCGCACATGCGAACTGGCCTGTGGTGTTCAAAGAGCGCGTTCTACCGCATGCCAACATCACGCTTCGGGATCGATTCCTGGAGACCAAGGTGCGCAACCTAGCGGACGCCGTGGAAATCCCCCAGGACGATCTCCCTCGCGCATTCGACCGGATCAACACGGAGCTGCGCGCCGCCAACGAGGCGAAGATCCGAGAGATCGTCGCGAACCCTTCCGAGTCGAAGTTGTGGAACGGGGCATTCACCCAGCTCAAGAACTCCAAGGTGACGAGCAAGTTTGCGGAACAGCGCTCCTACTTCATCCACGGTCAGAAGATCTCCGAGTCGACGCATTTTGGTTACGATCTCGCTTCGACTGCGGGCGTGTCCATCCAGGCGTCGAATTCGGGACTCGTACTCTTTGCGGACGATCTCGGCATCTACGGAAATTCCGTGATCATCGATCACGGAATGGACCTTTTTTCCCTCTACGCGCACCTCTCGTCTATATCGGTCTCGGCGGGCGACCGCGTAGAGAAATTCGACAGCCTGGGACTCTCGGGCGCGACAGGACTCGCGGGCGGCGATCACCTCCACTTCGCGATTCTCCTCGGGGGAACCTACGTCGAACC
>CAYRXP010000454.1:0-1050 GCA_964428145.1 uncultured Enterobacteriaceae bacterium | reverse complement strand
TCAGCGTCCTCCAGATAGATCGTCCCAATGAGCCGGCCGGCCGGGTCGGTAACCAACGTGTTGGTCACGTTGCCGTCGCGAAGTGTTTGAACGACCGATTCTAACGACGTGTCCGGCCGGATGGTTGAAGGGCCGGACCGCATGACGTCCTCCATCGAGGCATCGGGGTCTCCTTCAAGTGCCCGACCCCTGACCCGCCCCAGGACAATATGGTGCTCGTCGACCACGATGCAGGCGTCCTCGCCCGCAGCGCGAATCCGTTCTACGACATCGCCCAGCCGATCACCGAGATGGCAGGCGACAACGCCACTTCTTATCAAATCACCTGCGGTCGGCACGGCCGATAACCGTCCCTCGGTCGGCAGTGCCGCCGCCAGCCAGTCCGCCTTTCCCCCTACGTAGTCGTAAACCTTGGTAAAACCGAGCGTTTCGAGCCGCGCCGCAGCTCGTGGGCTCATATCTCAGAGCCCATCCCATCAATACACAATGACGGGGCGGTCCTTGTCGAGGCCGCTAGTGGTCTCTCGGTCAAGTTCCTTTACCGGAATATTGATGGCGCCTTCAATATGCTCGTCTTCGAACATCGGTGGAGGTAGCACCTCAACCAGTTGAGCTGCCTCTTCCTGGATCAGCCGCTGAACTTCATCACGCCAGATCGAAGTTGCCATTACTTTGCCCTTCTTCATGGAGTTTGTGCCGCCGTTAAGCCGGAGTTTCCGCCTCAACTCCTCCCGGACTGGGGCTGGTCGAAGCGCCGTTAACCCATGGCCTCCACGGCCTCATCAGTAGTCAGCACCGCATTGGCCATATAGCCGAAGTTGACCAGCGCCGACTGGTAGCCGTCGCCCAATTCGGGATGCCGGGCGCCGGCAGTCGCGTCTTTAACCACCGCGACCTCGAAGCCCCGCTCGAGCAGCTCGCGCATGTGGGACTCGACGCAAAGGTTGGCCGACATCCCGGCCAAGATGACTTTGCTGATGTTGCGCTTACGGAGCTGCAGCATAACGTCGTTGTTCTCCGGGCCATAGACCTTGTGGGGGCTGGCCACGA
>CAYRXP010000453.1:0-1051 GCA_964428145.1 uncultured Enterobacteriaceae bacterium | reverse complement strand
TTGGCAGAGCAGCGGATTCCAAATCCGCAGGTTGGGTGTTCGAGTCACCCCTGGCGTGTTGGCTCATCTCGGACGCACGACGACATCCGAACAAGAGCGTGACCCGATGGCATTCGGAATCTACAAACAGGGACAGGGCTACTGGACGAGGCTGATGACCGCGATTGCCGGCGGGACAATCGTCGCCATGGGCGTGGCGTGGATGTGGCAACAGATTCCAAACTTAGGGCTCGGCTCCTCCAAGACGATCTATGTCCAGGGAGCGGCTACCGTCACCGTGCTCGGCTCCTGCGGGTGGTTGCTGTACTACTTGGTCTGCCTCAAGCCGAAGGTCGTAGACTTCCTCATCGCCACGGAAGGAGAAATGAAGAAAGTCAATTGGTCGACCCGGCGTGAGATCATGGCTTCAACGTGGGTGGTGATCGGCTTGACGTTCTTCATCGCGGTGCTCATCTTCGTCCTTGATTATCTGATTTTCACCCCCTTCTTCCGTTGGATCAACGTGCTGGAAGGATGATGGGTGCGTTATTGTCCGAACACGAACGGATCACGAACGTGATAGACGAAATGGACAGGCAGGCGGAACCGCAGAACGGGCCGAGCACCGAATCGGGCGCCGGGGCGACGGACATCGCCGCGTCCGGACCGCGCCCCTCGCCCCAGTCGCCCAAGAGCGCCTCGAAGCCGAAGCCGGCTGCGAAGACGCCCGCAGGGTCCACGCTGGCCGCGGTCGGGGTCCCCACCTCGAAGCCGGCGCCGCCGTCGTCCAAGAAGGGCCGGCGCAAGAAGTCGCCCGCCGGGCAAGCCGAGACTGCCGACGCCGAAGCCGGCGAGGACAAACCATTTGACCCGGCCGCCGACCTGCCCATGTACCGCGAGGGCATGGACTGGTTCGTCCTTCGTGTTGCGTCCAACAAGGAAAACTACGTTCGCGAAACGCTGCTTCGCAAGGTGCAGATCGAAGGCCTTGATCGACGTGTGGGCCGCATCATGGTTCCCACGGAGAAGACCAAAACGCTCAAAGGCGGCAAGACCAGGATCGCCGAAACCA
>CAYRXP010000452.1:0-1059 GCA_964428145.1 uncultured Enterobacteriaceae bacterium | reverse complement strand
GAGCTCTTGAACCCGAAACCAGGCGTAATTTATACCCTCCCACAGTGAAAGACGAATGCGTCTATCCGCAAGCCTTCGTGACCGGCTCCGAGGCGCAGGGACTTGTCGCTGACCGAGGGACGAAAGAGAACAAGCGTTTCACCCATGGCACACTGAGGCGGCTGTTTAAAGAACCGTTTTAATGCCTTGATTCTAAACCATAATTCGCCGTAGACCGATCATTTTCACCGAATCCGGTGAATAGCGTGGCATATATCGATTGTGTATGTTTGCCAATTCGACCGTCGCTGATTTACAATTCGCCATCTCGATCGGTTAATGCGAGTTTCAAAGACTCGTCTGACAAGAAAACGACAACAGGGGATATCCAATGAAATCCATTCGATCTATGGCCATCGGCGCGGCTACCGCGCTTGCCGTTGGCGTGATAGGTGTTCCGGCAATGGCCGAAACACCGGCCAACATGTTGATCATCGCTAACCGAATTGACGACGTTACCACGCTCGATCCCGCGCAATCTTTCGAATTCGCAGGCAGTGACGTCAGCCGCAACATTTACGGAAAACTGGTCAATTTTGACCCGATGGACCTGGATGCGGGCTACGGTCCGGACCTGGCGGAAAGCTGGTCGGTGTCCGATGACGGAAAAACCATCACCTTCAAGATGCGCGAGGGCGTCAAATTCCATTCCGGCAACCCGGTCACCACGAAGGATGCCGAGTTCAGCCTGCGCCGTGCCGTCACCCTGAACAAAACACCTTCGTTCATCCTGACGCAGTTCGGCTTTAACGCCGACAACGTCGAACAAACCATTGTCGCAACCGGCCCCATGACCCTGCAGATCACGACCGACCGGCGCTATGCGCTTTCGTTCGTTCTGAACTGCCTGACGGCCACGATCGGCGGTATCGTCGACAGCAAGCTGGTGATGGAAAACGAAGTCGATGGCGACCTGGGCAACACTTGGTTGCGCAACAACACCGCCGGTTCCGGCGCCTATAAGCTGGGTAGCTGGAAGGCGAATGAATCGATCACGCTGATCTCCAACCCTGATTTCTA
>CAYRXP010000451.1:0-1074 GCA_964428145.1 uncultured Enterobacteriaceae bacterium | reverse complement strand
TTTTCCTGCGCCGCGGCGGCAACGGCGTCCCCAGTTCGTCCCGGAAAAACCCGGCGAGCAGGGCGAACTCCTCCCTGCGTGGCGAGGACGTACGCCAGACGAAGCCGATCTGCCGCGAGGTCCCTTGTCCTTCGAGCGGCCGCACCTGGACCCCCGTCGCCTTGGCGATACCGGCGTCGATCGCCATCTTGGGCAGCACGGTCAGGCCAAGGCCGTTATCCACCATCTGCACCAGGGTGTGCAGGCTCGACGCCTGAAACTCCGTCGCCGGAATCTCGCCTGCCCGTCCGCACGCGCTGAGGGCGTGACCGCGCAGGCAATGCCCTTCCTCCAACAGCAGCACCGTCTCGTCCTCGAGGCCGGTGCCCGCCACGCGCTCTTCGCCGGCGTACCTGTGGCCCTTGGGGAAGGCGATCCAAAACGGATCCTCGGCGAAGAGATAGGTCTCGAACCCCTCCGCCGGATAGGGAAAGGCGAGCAGCAGAAGGTCGAGGTCGCCCCCGGCCAGTCCGTCGATCAGGCGCGCCGAGCGGTCTTCCCGCAGATAGAGCCTCAACCGCGGATAGGCCCGCCGCAGCCCCGGCAGCACCCGTGGCAGCAGGAACGGAGCGATGGTCGGGATGACGCCGAGCCGCAACGAGCCCGTCAGCGGGTCGCCCGACGCGGTGACGAGATCGACGATCTCGTCCACGTCCGTCAGCACGGCGCGGGCACGGGCGACCACGTCTTCGCCCAGGGGCGTCGCCATCACCGATCGCCGGGTGCGTTCGATCAGGACCTTGCCCAGCAGCCCTTCCAGTTCCTTGATGCTGGCGCTCAGGCTGGACTGGGTGATGAAGCAGGCCGCCGCGGCGCGCCCGAAGTGCCCGTGGTCGGCGACGGCAACCAGATGCCGGAGCTGTTTCAAGGACGGCAACGGCCTGAGAACGGGCATGACGCCACTCCGTTATTAATCGATTTACCCAATCAATATAACAGGAATAACTTGTTTTACCAATATATCTTTGGCCCCTATCCTGGTCGCTGTCGGGGCCGGACCGCGGCCCCTCAGCCAAGGATGAACACCATGACCAC
>CAYRXP010000450.1:0-1076 GCA_964428145.1 uncultured Enterobacteriaceae bacterium | reverse complement strand
CCACCTGCATTACGAGATCCTGCGCGGCGGGCGCCAGATCAATCCCCTGACCGTCGCCATGCCGGCGGAGCCCCGCCTCGAGGGAGAGGAGATGTCGCGCTTCCGCTACGCCATGTCCAAGACCAAGCGCCGGTTCGCCGACCTGGCCATCGACCCGGCCCTCGCCGGCCGCGGCAACGAGTAATACCAAGGGCGGCGTTCCGAGCCCCTATTGCAGTGGACCGCTGAGAACACAGGGAACACAGAGGAAGAAACCGGGAGGAAATTAAAAGCGCCGCGCCGCGCCGCAACCGGCCGACTCCGTGATAACCTCTGTACGCTCTATGCGCTCTGTGGTTTTTCTTCTTTCGCGAAGGCCCCGTGGGCGGCCGCGGTCAAGGCGAACCGACCCGCAATGATCCCGTTCGGAACCACCGCTCCCGCCGCCGCGATGCCGGCGGCGACGATGATCCTGATCGTCGCCAACATCGCGGTGTTTTTCGTTCAGCTGGGCCTGCCCGGGAACGAGGCCACCCGGTTCCTCTACACCTATGCCCTGGTGCCGGCCGTCTACGGCCACCCCGATCTGGCGCGCCAGGCGGGACTGGACCCCGACAATTACTGGCCGCTGCTGACCAACACCTTCATGCATGCCGGTTACCTGCACCTGATCGTCAACATGTGGACCCTTTGGCTGTTCGGCGCGCCCCTGGAAGGCCGCCTCGGCCGCTGGCGTTTCCTCGGTTTCTATCTGGTGTGCGGCGCCGCCGGCAGCCTCGGCCACCTGGCCTTCAACCTGGACTCCCGCATCCCGGCGCTGGGGGCGTCGGGGGCCATCGCCGGGGTGCTGGGGGGCTATACGCGGTTGTTCCCCCGCGCCCGGGTGGCGGTGGTCCAGCCCATATTCCTATTCCCGCTGGTCCTGCACCTGCCGGCGGTGCTGTTTACCGGCCTGTGGTTCGCCGTTCAGGTGTTGCAGGGCACGGCCGAGCTTGCCGCGTCCCAGGGCGGCGCCATGGGCGGCATCGCCTGGTGGGCCCACATCGGCGGCTTCGTGGCCGGCCTGGCGGCGGTCATGGTCTTCGGCGGCGGCGGCG
>CAYRXP010000449.1:0-1084 GCA_964428145.1 uncultured Enterobacteriaceae bacterium | reverse complement strand
GCGCCGCCCATCTTGCCGCCACCGGCGAGAACCAGCGTCCCGGACATCGGCCTAGGACACGCCCCCCTTCATGCCTCGCCCATGGTTTCGACCATGGCGGCGGCGATCGCTTCGGCGGGGGTGTTGCCGCCCCAGATCACGTACTGGAACGTCGGGTAAAAGCGCTCGCATTCGAGCATCGCCACGTCGACCAGGTCTTCGACTTGTTCCAGGGTCGGCCCCCGGGTGCCGCGCATGGGCATGGCGTGGCGGAACATGGGCAGCCCTTCGTCGGCCCAGACGCCGAAATGACCCATCCACAGCTTCTCGTTGACCATGGCCAGAAGCTCGTGCACGAAGGGGCGCCGGTCGTCGGGCACCCGCATGTCGAAGGCGCAGCTAAAGTGCATCGCGCCGACTTCGTCGTTCCAGGCGAAAAAGAGTGAATAATCGCACCAGGTGCCGGGAACCTGAAAAGCGATTTCATCGTCGCCACGACGGTCGAAGGCCCAGTCGTTGCGCTCCACCAATCGTTCGACAATATCCAGCGGATTGTCGGAAAAGGTCTCGTGTAGGACGTTGAGTGTCGCCATGTCCGCTCCCCCTGTTGGCGTTGGCGGCGGCTCCCCTGTGTCCTTGGCCGCCGCCGAAGTACCGACAGGAAGGAGCATAACCACCATATATGGATATTGCCACCATATATGGTGGAACCATGCCTGATCGGTACTAGGTGTAGCCTGCCCTAAGCCGGACTCGCACGCAAGCGCCGAATGATCCCGAAGGTCAATTTTTTGTGGATAAGCCCCGCCAGGGGGGGGGCGGGGAATCGGACGACTAGGTGCGCTTGCCCTTGGGCGAGGATTTCTTTTTCAGCCGTTTTTTTGGCTTGGTTTTCTTGGTCTTCGCCTTGGCGGTGGCCTTGACGCCGAGCTTCCTTTCCAGGTTCCGGACCCGCTTTTCAAGCGCCTCCTGGCCGCTTCGGGCGTTGGCGGCCAATTCCTTGACGGCGTCGAATTCATCGCGGGGCACCATGTCGGCATCGAGAAGGAAGCGTTCGATCTGTTGGCGGATCAGGACCTCGATCTCGGCCTTGAGGCCGGTGAGC
>CAYRXP010000448.1:0-1086 GCA_964428145.1 uncultured Enterobacteriaceae bacterium | reverse complement strand
CCGGCTGTCCCAGGAGATTGATCACGACCCCCGAGGGGTGGCGCATGATAATCGGGTGACCTTTCTCGAAGCCGATGTCGGCTAGCAGATCAAAGCCGAGCCCGGCGTAAAACCCGATCGAACGGTCCTTGTCGCGGATGCGAATGCCCACATGGTCAATTTTCTCGATTGCGATCATCACCCAATTCCTTTTCTTTTCGAGATCTCGTAAGCCGCTCAAATCTCGGCCCACAGGCGGTGCAGGTTTGTATGGACGTTGGTAAAGCGCTTGTGCATCTCCTCGGACAGCCGGTCGCCTTCGCTTTCGAGCACTTCGGCCAGCTCGAAAAGGAGTTCGCGCCGGTAATGATCGCGGATCTGGCTCTGGACGAAGGTCACCGCGACCAGCCGCTGGCCCTTGGTGACCGGTGTTACCTGGTGCAGCGAGATGGTCGGATAAAGGACCATGACTCCCAATTCACGCTTGATCCTGACCACCTCCTGACCGGCCCGGATGCACAGCTCGCCGCCTTCGTAGCTTTCCGGGTCCGAGAGGAACAGGGTGCAGGAAATATCGACCCGGGTCAGCTGATTGACCGCCATAATCGCCGAGTCCGTATGCTCGCCGTAGTCCATGCCCGGCTCGTATCGGGCGATCATCGGCGGCGTGATTTTCTTGGCCACGGTATATTCGAGAAACTGTCGATTGCGGGTCATGGCGCCGCGGATGATCTTGACGATCCGTTCGTTCTTGGGGTCGCGAACGTCGGCCTGGAGATTGTGCTTAACCTGGGAATCGGGGTTTGAATCGCTCCGCCCGTCGATAAAATTCATGTTCCGGCAAGTATGCAGAACCCGGTCCAGCTCCGGCCCGCTCAGCAGATCATCGATGTAATAGATATACATGCCCGAACCATATCATCTGCGCGCCGCCTGTCAAAAGGGCAGCCGGCACCCCAGAAGGCGGGCCGCCGGATTTTCCGGTCGTCGGGGGTCACGCAGCGGTTCGAAGTCTGGCGCCCTCGCCCCGTAGAGCGACCCGGACCCATACGGGCGACGAGGGTCTGAGGGTGGTGGCCGGCACCGGTTCGATTTTCTGGCCTGGAA
>CAYRXP010000447.1:0-1092 GCA_964428145.1 uncultured Enterobacteriaceae bacterium | reverse complement strand
GGCCCCGCCGGCCAACGAGACATGGCTAAAATCGTTCTCAACTCCGGCCGCCTTGAGGGCCGCCACCGTATCGCCGCCGCCGGCCACGCTGAGCAGCGTACCGGCCTTGGTCATGTCCGCCGCCGCCGCCGCCAAAGCCTTTGTTCCCTTATCAAAGGGCGGCACTTCGAAGGCCCCCATGGGGCCATTCCAGACCAGGGTGCGGCAGTCCTGTAACAGTTCGATCAGCCCCCCGATGCTGGCCGGACCCAGGTCCAGAATCATATCAGTCTCGGCCACCTCGCCGAGTGCCTTGATCTCGGTTTCAATCGCCGCTTCGAGCGCCTTGGCGACCACCACCTGCGAGGGCAAATGAATATTGCAGCCGGCGGCGTCGGCCGCGGCGAGGATCGCCGTCGCGGTATCGGTCATCTCGTGCTCGCACAACGAGGCGCCGACCGGATAATCGAGCGCCGCCAGAAAGGTATTGGCCATGGCGCCGCCGATGATCAGGTGATCGACTTGGGTGACCAGGTTTTCGAGCACCGCGAGCTTGGTCGAGACCTTGGCCCCGCCGACCATCGCGGCCAGCGGCCGGGTCGGCGAGCCGAGGGCGGCCTCGAGGGCTTCCAGCTCGCCGATCATGGCCAGCCCGGCGGCGGCCGGCAGCCGCTGGGCCAGACCAACGGTCGAAGCGTGGGCCCGGTGGGCGGCCGAGAAAGCATCGTTAATGAAAACCTCGCCCAGGGCCGCCAGCCGGTCGGCGAAGGCCGGGTCGTTCCGGGTCTCGCCGGCGTAGAAGCGGACATTCTCCAACAGCAGCACCGGCGCCGATGAGGCTGCGATCGCCTGACCGGCCCCGTGGCCGACCGGGGCGGCGATAAATTCGACCGCATGAGCCAGGCGTTCAGCCAGCACGGCGGCCACAAAAGCCAGCGACAGCGCCGGGTCCGGCCGGCCAAGCGGCCGCCCGAAGTGGGAGATCAGGATGACCCGGGCGCCTTTTGCGACCAGCGCCTCTAGGGTCGGGATTGCGGCCTCGATGCGTGAGGTATCGGTGATCCGGCCGTCGCTTACCGGCACATTGAAATCGACCCGGACCAGGACCCGCCC
>CAYRXP010000446.1:0-1095 GCA_964428145.1 uncultured Enterobacteriaceae bacterium | reverse complement strand
CCATCCTAAGGGCCTTCGGGCGGCCGCTGGCGGTCACCAGCGCCAATCCTTCGGGGGCACAAAACGCCGTCGAGGCCTGGGAGATCGAGGCCGAGCTTGGCCATCGGGTCGATCTGGTCCTCGACGGCGGGACCGCGCCGATCGGCGCCCCATCGACCATCCTCGAGGTTACGCCGAGCGGTCTCAAGGTCTTGCGGCGCGGCGCGCTGGCGCTCGAAGACCTGGCCGAAGTGCTCGGCCTCCGAGCCGACCAGATCGCCCAAGCGGCGGCGGAGGAGACGGGATGAGCGACCGGGTAGCCGCCCTCAAGGCGATCAGGGATCTCCTGGGTCCCAAGGGCTATATGGCCGATCCGCGGACCATGGCGCCGTATCTCGTGGACTGGCGGCAACGCTATTTCGGCCAAGCGGCGCTGGTCGCCCTGCCGCGCCGCACCGAGGAGGTGGCGGCAGTGGTCCGCATCTGTGCCGGGGCCGGAATCCCGATGGTTCCCCAGGGCGGCAATACGGGCCTCGTGGGCGGCAGCGTGCCGGGCCCCGAGGGCGGCGCCGTGGTGATCAATCTTGGCCGGATGAACAAAATTCTAAAGATCGACCCGGATGCCATGACCATCGAGGTCGAGGCCGGGGCCATCCTGGAGACGGTTCAAAAGGCAGCGCGCCAGGCCCGCCGGCTGTTCCCTTTAAGCCTGGCGGCCGAGGGTTCGTGCCAGATCGGCGGCAATATCTCGACCAACGCCGGCGGGGTGCACGTGCTGCGCTTCGGGACTATGCGCCGTCTGGTCCTCGGCCTTGAAGCGGTCCTGCCGTCTGGCGCCGTGTGGAGCAGTCTCAGGCCGCTGGCCAAGGACAACGCGGGATACGATTTAAAGCAGCTGTTCATCGGCGCCGAGGGCACCCTCGGGATCGTCACCCGGGCGACGCTTGGACTCTTTCCGCCGTTTAAAGCCAAGACCTCGCTGCTGTTTGCTGTGGCCGACTTTGAGGAGGTGATGGCGCTCTTGGCCGCGGCGCGGCAGCACTTCTCCGAGCGGCTGGTGGCTTTCGAGACCCTGCCCCGGGCGGCCCTCGATCTGGTGCTCGAACATATCCCCGG
>CAYRXP010000445.1:0-1098 GCA_964428145.1 uncultured Enterobacteriaceae bacterium | reverse complement strand
CACACAGTGATCGCCGAACTCCTGTCAGGGTGAGCGCGCCCTGGCGGGTTGAGAGGAAATCCGGATTCAAGCCAGACAGATGAAACACGACGGGCAGGAACTCACCGTATTCCTGTACAGTTTCGGTTACCAGCAAAGCGGCATCCCGACCGATGAGAGCGGGCACGGTGGCGGATTCGTGTTCGACTGCCGTGCCCTGCCCAATCCGTACTGGGACGATACCTTGCGGCCCCACCGGGGAACCGCCCCGCCCATCGCCGCCTTCATGCAGGCCCATCCGCAGGTGGGCGCCTTCGCGGAGCATGCCGGTGCGCTGGTGCTGCGATCGGCGCGCACCTACCGGGAGTTGCGGCGCGAGCGGCTGATCGTCGCCGTCGGCTGCACCGGCGGGCGGCACCGATCGGTGTATCTTGCCGAAGTGCTGGCGGAAACCCTCCGTGCCGCGGGCATCCGCGTCGTGCTGCGGCACCTGGATATCGAGCGCGAGGGATAGCAGGGATGCGGTGAAAGCGATGATCCTGGCGGCGGGCCGGGGCACCCGCCTGCGCCCCCTCACCGAAGACGTGCCCAAAATTCTCGTGCCGGTGCTGGGGGTGCCCATGCTGGACCGGCTGCGGGCCTTTCTGGATCGCTGCGGGGTGAGCCCGCTGGCCATCAACACCCACTACAAAGCGCACGCGGTGCGCGCGCACCTGCGCGACGCGGCGGCGGCAGGGTTGCCGCCGGCGCGGCTGTTCCACGAGCCGGCCCTGCTGGGCACCGGCGGGGCGCTGGTGAACGCGGCGCAGTTCTGGGGCGATGAGCCGCTGCTGGTCTGGAACGGGGACATCCTGGCCGAGCTGGCGCCGGCGGCGCTCCTGCGCGCCCAGCGGGCGAGCGCGTCGCTGGCGACCCTGGTGGTTCAGGAGCGGACGAGCGACTCGCGGCTGCTGATCGACGCGGAGGGCGACTTGTGCGGCATCGACTCGCGGCGCCGGGGAACACAGCACCGGGTGACAGCGCCGCGGAAACCCGTGAGCGCGCTGGCCTTCAACGGGATCTCCCTGCTCGCTCCCAACTTGCGCGCGCTGCTGCCGACCGGCGGAGCGTTCGACCTGA
>CAYRXP010000444.1:0-1098 GCA_964428145.1 uncultured Enterobacteriaceae bacterium | reverse complement strand
GCGTCCCGATCCGCAACCGCGCCGGGTCGGTGATCGGCATCACCCAGGTCCTGAATAAGGTCAATGGCGGCTTCAGCGACGCCGATATCACCTTGCTCGACACCATCACGACGCAGGCTGCCGCCGCCCTCGAGCACGCCAAGTTTGTCGAGGATCTGGAAAAGGCGCATCGCGACGAAGTCGTCCTGTTGGAGGTGAGCGGCGCCGTGTCCGGCGATCTCGACCTGGATTCGTTGCTGGAAAAGATCATGCAGGCAACGACCATGCTGACCGCCGCCGAACGCAGCACCCTGTTCATCCACGATCCGGAGACCGGCGAACTGTGGTCGCGTGTGGCCCAGGGGACCGACAGCAAGGAGATCAGGCTGCCGAGCTACGGCGGCCTGGCCGGCGCAGCCTTCATCACCGGCGAGACCCTCAACATCGCCGACGCCTATGCCGACCCGCGCTTCAATCCGGAATTCGACCGCCAGACCGGTTTCAAGACGCGCTCGATTCTGTGCATGCCGTTGGTCGACAGGCTGGGGCAACCGATCGGCGTTATGCAGGTGCTGAACAAGGTTGATGGGCCCTTCACCGCCCTTGACGAGACCCGGCTCAGGGCATTTTCCGCCCAGGCGGCGGTTGCCCTCGAGAACGCGAAACTGTTCCAAGACGTGCTTCAATTGAAGAATTACAACGAGGGCATTCTCAAGAGCCTGAGCAACGGCGTCGTCACCTTCGATCCGAAGTTCGTGGTCACGAAAGTCAACGAGGCGGCGCTGCGTGTTCTCGGCCACAGCGAAGACGATCTAGTCGGGCGGCCGGTGGCGCAGGTGTTCGGCAACGCCAATAACTGGATCCTCAAGAGCCTCGATTTTGTGTCCAAGACCGGCGGCAGCGACTACCACGCCGACGCCGACCTCATGCGTGAGGACGGTACCATGATCTCGGTCAACCTGACCGTGGCGCCGCTCATGGACATCGATGCCAAGCCGATCGGCTATTTGCTCGTGTTCGAGGACCTGACGCGGGAGAAGCGGATTCGCATCACCATGTCGCGTTATCTCGCCAAGGAGGTGGTGGACAAGCTGTTGGAGAGCGGTGAGGACGCCTTTC
>CAYRXP010000443.1:0-1103 GCA_964428145.1 uncultured Enterobacteriaceae bacterium | reverse complement strand
GATGACCGAAGGCGGCTTCGACGCCGTCAGCGAGGCCGCGAGGACCCACGCCATCGAGCAGGCCGCTCACACCGGCGATCTGGACGCCGTGCCCAAGATCGTCGAGCAGCTCGATGCCGACGACCCCGCCATTCGCATGTTGGCCATCGACGTCCTCCACCGGCTCACCGGCGAAACCTACGGATTCCATCACTATGATCCACCGTATCTGCGACATGCCGCCATTCAGCGGTGGGTCACGGCCGTACAGTCCGGAGCCGTGCCTCACCCGACCGGTGCCGCCGACGACTCGCGAGAAACCCCATGAGCCCCGACGCGTCCCAACCAACAGTGCGGCTCGAGATCGTCAGCCGTCCTTCCCTGCTGGCCGCGGCCCGGGCCCTCGTGGCCACGATCGCCCAACGCTACGGGTTCGATGAGATCCAATGCGGACAGATCAGCCTCGCCGTCGATGAGGCCCTGTGCAACATCATCAGGCATGGGTACAACTGCCGAGACGACGGTCGCATCTTGATCAGTCTTTCACAACGTGAAGCCCAGTCCCCCGGGATCGAAATCGTCATCGAGGACGACGCGATGCAGGTCGATCCCGACACGATCCGTTCTCGAGACCTCGATGACATCCGCCCCGGAGGCCTTGGCGTTCACATCATCCGCGAAATCATGGATGAAGTCAGCTACACACGACGTGACCGCCGGGGCATGCGGCTCACCTTGGTCAAGCACCTTCACCCCGTCGCCGCCGCCCGCAAAAGCGAGTCCAATACATGAGCAACACGCAAGAGCTCGAGATCTTCACCGAAACGATTGACGACTCAGTGATCGTGCGCCCGGTCGGTGACATCGATCTCAGCGGTGCGCCCGCGCTGCGGCAACAGCTCAAACAGGCTCAAGAAGCGCGCCCCGACCGGGTCGTCGTCGATCTGGGCGAAGTCCCCTATATGGACAGTTCCGGTCTCGCCACGCTCGTGGAAGCCATGCAGATCGCCCGCAAGAACCAGGGCAAGCTCATCATCTGCGCCTTGCAACAGAAAGTCCGATCGATCTTCGAGATCGCTCGACTGGATATGGTCTTCAAGATCGTCAACACCCGCGACGAAGCG
>CAYRXP010000442.1:0-1106 GCA_964428145.1 uncultured Enterobacteriaceae bacterium | reverse complement strand
AATGAAGAAGCTCAGCGCCGAGGAACTGGCCTCCCTTTCGGGAGAGGATGTGAGCGCCATTCGCCGGCTCCAGCGCCTTGGCCTGCTGGGGACGGAAGGCGCTACCGAACGCTTCACCGAGGAAGACGCGATGCGGCTGCGGCTGATCCGCCAGTACCTTGATGAGGGCCTACCGCTCAGGGCCCTTGTGGACGCCGCCCAGGGAGGTCGCCTCCCTACCGCCTATACAGAGCGCTTCTTCCCGCCCGTTGCCGCCAAGAAATATAGCCTAACTGAGGCGGGCGAAAGAGCCGGCGTCGAAGCTGGCTTTGCCGAAACGGTGCTCCGCGCTATTGGACTCGACTCCTCTGAAGGTGAGCAGCTTCTCAGTGACGATGACGTTCAGGCGCTAATTCTTGTCAAGCGGTTGATGGATAGCGGGCTGCCTGACCAGGCTCTCGTTGAGATTGCACACGTCGTTGGGGATACCCTGGCTCGGCTTGCCGAGACCGAGGCGCAGCTCCTTCACGCCCACACGCATGAGCAGATGGCCGCGAGTGGCGTGCCTGAGTTGGAGATCGCACGGGATCTGAAAGGCTTACCTCATTCGCTTCTGCCGGCCATCCAACCCTTAATCGAGCATGTTCATCGCCGGTACCTGGAACAAGCAGCCAGGGACGATGCTGCGACTCATCTGGAAGCCGCGGCTGGCCTATTGTGCAAGGGGCAAATCCCAGGGCAGACGAAGGTAGCGCTCGCCTTCGCGGACCTGGCCAGTTTTACCCCCTTGGCCGAGGTACATGGCGACGAGGTAGCGGGCCACGTTTTGGAGCGGTATTCGGAGATGGTGCGCGAGACGGCGCGCAGATTCCAAGGGCAGGTTATAAAACAGATCGGTGACGCATTTATGATCGCTTTTGCGAAACCGACCGCAGCCGTACGCTGGGCCGCTTCTCTCGACGAGCTCGTCCGCCTCGAGCCGCAGTTTCCCGCTGTCTGTGTAGGAATCCATTACGGTGAAGCGCTCCAGCGCGAAGGCGACTATTTGGGCACAACGGTAAATCTTGCGGCACGGCTCGCGAGCGGAGCCGAACGGCACCAGATTCTTGTCAGCAAGGCGGTCGTCG
>CAYRXP010000441.1:0-1116 GCA_964428145.1 uncultured Enterobacteriaceae bacterium | reverse complement strand
GCTGAAAATGCCGGGCGCGGCCGGGGCCTCGAAAGACAGGTCCTTGATAAACTGGGCGTTGATGGTAATGGCCTGCGCCTCCTCGGCGCCGCCGGCGTCGACCGCAGGTTTTTGTTCTTCGCTCGAACCGGCGTCAGCCGCCGGCTTTTTTTCTTCGGCGGCGGGCTTCTTGTCTTTTTCGGGTTTCTTGGCCATTTCTTCTTTCTCCCATCCAAAAGTGGCCCTGTGGCTATCATGGATCGGGGACGGGAACAACAATTTCAGGCCCCTTTAGAGCCCCGGGGGGTCGGACTAATCCTCGGGAAGCCTTTTGTTCGGCGCGGACTTTTCGGGATCGTCCGTGTCCGCGGTGATATCCTTGAAATCGCCGTTTATTACCCTATCGGCGCCCGGTCCGGCGTCCGGGCCGGCCGAAAACCCCGCGCCATAAACCTCGACGTGGCCCCGGGTGGCCAAAAATCGTCCCAGGGCCCGGCGCAGTACCGCGCGAAAAGGCGGCACGAACATCAACAGCCCTACCGCGTCGGTAAAGAACCCCGGAGTCAGCAAAAGGGCGCCGGCGAAGATCAGGCACAGGCCGTCGAAGACTTCATCCATGGGAAAGCGGTTCTCGGCGAGGCTGGCCTGGGCTTTCCTGAGCGTGGCCAGGCCCTGCTGTTGCAGCAGCGCCGTGCCGATCAGGGCCGTCAGGACGACGACCCCGATGGTCTTCCAAAAGCCGATGGCGCTGCCGATTTCGATAAACAGGGCGATTTCAAGAATCGGCACCCCGACAAAAGCGGCGAAAATAAATCCACCCATACTTGTTCTTACCTCGTTTCCGGCCTATTTACCCAGAAGAATGAAAACGCAATCCGGTTCGCAATCCGGTTCGCGGGACGGGTTTGTAGACCTGGACGGCGTAAGCCGTTAACGTGTTTAAAATAAGCCGTTAACGTGTTTAAAAGTTTATCAGTGTGTTTAACCTAGGGATGCTCGGTGGTCCACCCAGCGAATGCCCTGTGATGAAAGAGTTTTGACCGTGATGGACGAAGGCTTTCAGTTCATCGACATTATTTTCTTCGCCATGATCGCGGCCTTTCTGGTGTTGCGGCTTCGCGGCGTTCTCGGCCGCCG
>CAYRXP010000440.1:0-1117 GCA_964428145.1 uncultured Enterobacteriaceae bacterium | reverse complement strand
TTCTTGCCGCTGCTGCGGTGCGCTTAGAACTCGTACCGCAGGCTGACCTGCATGCGGCGCGGAGCACCCATGACGGCGGTGTAGTTGCCGAAGCTCGCCGTCGCGCGCTGGCTAAGATTCAACCCGTTGGCGTCAAAGTAGACCGAGTTGGTCAGGTTGAACATCTCCCAGCGGAATTTGAAGGAGTGGCCTTCCCACGGCATCGGGAACGCCTTGGCGATGGCGAGGTCGAGGTTGATGTAGTTATCCGCCCGGATGACGTTGCGGTTCCCGCTGTCTCCCGGCAGCGTCTGCCGGACGAAGTCGAGGGCAGCGTTCGGGTCGGTAAACAGGTTAGGACCGTCGCCATCCACCGTGTCCTTGACGTTCTGGGTGGCGGGGCAGGCACCGAACTGGACACCAAAATTGTCGGGGCCCCCCGGGCCATTGCAGGTGGCGCGGCCGCTGAGGTTCCAGTTGGTGGGCCAGACCCGGCCGTTGGCAATGCTGGCGGGCAGCCCGCTGTTGCTGCGGAAGATGCCGGAAATCTGCCAGCCGCCAATGATCTGGTTGGCCCAGCCGGGGATGCCGGCGCCGGCCGCCTTGCCGTGGCCGAAGGGAAGCTCCACGTACCAGTTGGAGTTGATCTGGTGGCGCATGTCGAAGTCGGAGCTGCCGTACTCATTTTCGAGTCGCCAGGAGTTGAGCGTGGTCCCGGTGCTGCCGCCGGTGGCGAAGCCGAAAAGGCCCTGGCGCTCGGGGGTGGAACTGTGGTCAAGCGAGTGCGAGAGGGCGTAGTTGAAGGTGAAGCCGATGCCCCCGCTCAGGCGCCGCCGCACCGAGATCTGGAGGGCGTGGTACTCGGAGCGAGCGATTGTACTCCAAGCGTTAAGGGTAGCGAACTGGTCGTCGAAGAAGGCGAACGGGCAATCCAAGAACGCATCGCCGTCAAGGTCGGTGCCACCGGCGCAGTTCAGGTGGCCCGGGTTGAGGCCACCCCCCAGGCTGATAGGGGTGAATCCGTCGATTACCCACGCGGCGAAGGTGGTGTCGGGATGCTGGGCGTTGATGAAGTCGTAGGCGACCTGGGTGGCGGAGAAACCGCCGGTCGGTTGTATATCGTCGCTGGTTCCCAGCA
>CAYRXP010000439.1:0-1119 GCA_964428145.1 uncultured Enterobacteriaceae bacterium | reverse complement strand
CGTCGATATCGTCGAGCGCCACGCCCGGATCGATGCGCCGCACGCTCAGGCGTTGGCCCGCCGGGCTGCTGGGCGGGAACAGCCGGTCCAGGCGCAGGTCGAGGTCGAGCCCTTGCACCGCGGCCGCGTCGCTGTCGAAGGAGAGATCGTCCAGGCGCAGGTGGGCCGCGCCGTTCATCTCCCCCGGCGCCCAGGCGAGCGTGGCGCCCCCTTGCACGCCGCCGCTCACGTCACGCAGATCCGCCAGCGGCGGGGCCAGCACGCCCGGTTGCAGCCCGCCGGGATCGAAGGTGAGGGGATCGAGAACGATCTCGGCCCGGCCGCGGCCGGTGGCCGTGTCGTGCATGCCGGTGACCCGAAGCCGTGCGCCGCCACCCGGGCCGCGTGCCTCGGCCGAGAACGCCAGCGTTCGGTCGCCGTGCAGCGTTCCGGTCACGGCGAGGGGTGCGAACAGCGGCGCCGCGGCGCGGTGTTCGAGCGCGCCGAGCGTGAACGCGGCCCGGATACGCCCCGGGGGGTTTCCCAGATCGAGCGTCCCGGCGAGACCCTCGGCGGCGATCTCCTGGTCCGGCAGAACCAGCGTGGTGCTGGCGAGGCTTGCCGTGGCGCGGATGGGCGCGTCCGGCGACCAGGTGCCGGCGATCGCGATCGGGCCCGGCGCGACCCGGACCGTGACATCGCCCTCCTGGCGCGCCAGAACCAGCGCAACCGGATCGGCCGCCAGCGTCACCTCGTAATCGAGCGAGAGGGCGCCCGCCGGGGTCCGCGCGAGCGCGACGGTCGCCTCGCGCAGAATGGCTTGCAAGGGCGCCTCCAGGCGCAGCGTGTCGCCGTAGCCCGCCGCTTCGAGGGACAGGCGGCCCTGATCGCGAAGATTGAGCGAATACGAATTCGGCTCGATCCGAACCGAGACCGGTAGGGCGGCGGTCGCCTTGGCCGCGCGCAGGTCTTCGAGGGCGATATCCCGCGCCTCCAGGCTCACGTCCAGGTCGCCGGCCAGCGCGCCCGGCGGGCCGGCGAGAGCGCCGGTCACCTGAAGCTCGCGCAGATGCAGGCCGGGCAGGGGGATGGCGTGCGCCGCGAGCCGCAGGTCGTCGATCGTGAGGTTGGCGAGGGCGA
>CAYRXP010000438.1:0-1120 GCA_964428145.1 uncultured Enterobacteriaceae bacterium | reverse complement strand
TCCGCCCGTCGAGCCCAGCTGCGGCGTTGACGGTCAGCGCGGTCTCCCCGGCTTGGCCCGGGTCGCCAGTCGGCTGATCCGCCTCGAGCTTGGCCGCCCGTTCGGGAGGTTGATCGGGCTCGGAAGACGAACTCGGGCCCGAGTTGTCGCCGTCCCCAGCCGATTCCAGCGCGCTATCTATCTTGGTTGAGAGTTGGTTCATTGATCGGTCGGTGCGGCCGGAACTGGGCCCCAGGCGCCGCATCAGTCTAACGAACAACAGGATATGACCTGTTTCGGCAGATTGCCAGAGAAAATCCAATCCCACGGCCGCCAAGGGGCCGGCGTGGGCGATTTTCCCCCGCTTCCGCCGGCCTCAGCTGACTCCCAGCGGTACGAGCACCGGTTTCACCCGCGCCTCAAACTCGTCGCGGAACTTGTTGATGATCGTGCGCACGGCCCAGTTGGCGCCATCGGCCAGCCCACAGATCGTGGTGCCCGGCAGGATGCCCATCGACCCGGCGATCTCCAGCAACAAGTCCAGGTCCTTGCTCGTGCCTTCGCCCCGCTCGATTCGACTGAGCAGATTGTACGACCAAGTCGTGCCTTCACGACATGGCGTGCACTGGCCGCACGATTCGTGGGCGAAGAACCGCGCGATGTTGCGAGCCACCGCCACCATGTCCGTGTCCTGGTCGAAGATCGTCGGACAGGCCGTGCCCAATCCCAGCACCTGATACTTGCGCCCGATGTCGAAGTCCATCTCGGCGTCGAACTGGTCCGGCCCCAGGACGCCCATGCTCACGCCGCCGGCAATCGCGCCCTTGAACTGTTTGCCGCCGCGCATTCCGCCGCAGTAGTCGTTGACGAGCGTGCTCAGTTCAATACCCAGATCGACTTCATACACGCCGGGCCTGTTGACGTGCCCCGACACGCCCATGAGTTTGGGGCCGTAGCTGGGCGGCCCGCCAACTGATGATTCACACCCCATGCCCGTCCACCATTCAATGCCGTATTCAACGATCGGTACCACCGCGGCCAACGTCTCCACGTTATTGATGATCGTGGGACGGCCGAAGAGACCCTTGACGGCCGGGAAGGGCGGCTTGACGCGAGGCCAGCCGCGCTTGCCTTCGATGCA
>CAYRXP010000437.1:0-1124 GCA_964428145.1 uncultured Enterobacteriaceae bacterium | reverse complement strand
ATCTGATCAAGAAGGGTCAACAGCAAATCAGAAACATATTGCCGGGCGGGGTCAAGGGTCCGTTTGGTCTGGTCCTGCTGCTGTTTTTGTTGGTGATTCTCTTTATGGCCAGCTCGTATACCGTCCAACCCGACCAGCAAGGGGTCGTCATGCGATTTGGCAAATGGGTTCGGAGCGAAGCGCCAGGATTTCATTTGAAGCTCCCCTATCCGATCGAGACCGTGATCCGGCCCCGGGTGACAGAGGTGAACCGGATCGATATCGGTTTCCGCACCGAATCTCAAGTAACAAGGAGCAGTCGCGGCAGTCAATTCTTACAGGAAAGCCTGATGCTGACCGGTGACGAAAATATTGTCGACGTCGCGTTTACGGTTTTTTGGAGAATAGATGATGCCGGCAAATTCCTGTTCAATATTCAGGATCCACAGGTTGTTACGATCAAGGCGGTGGCCGAAAGCGTGATGCGCGAAATTGTCGGGCGGACTGCGATTCAGACGGTTCTGACCGAGGGTCGCTCAAGTATCGAACTTGAAGCCCGCGAGCTCCTGCAAAGTGTGCTTACCGGCTACGAGGCGGGGGTTTTGATAACCGAGGTTAAACTCGAACGGGTCGATCCGCCGGCTCAGGTTATTGAGAGCTTTCGCGACGTTCAAAAGGCGCAAGCGGACAGAGAACGGTTCCGAAATGAGGCCGAGGCCTACGCCAACAGCATCATTCCGGAGGCCCGCGGGAACGCAAACCGGATGATCCAGGAGGCTGAGGCCTATAAAGAGCAGGTCGTGAATAGAGCCGAGGGCGAGGCGGCCCGCTTCCTGTCGGTCTACAAGGAATATGCGCTAGCAAAGGACGTCACCCTGAAGCGGATGTATCTCGAGACGATGGAGAGCATTTTGGCAGGAATGAACAAGATAATCATCGACAGCAGTAACAGCAGCGGCGTGATTCCTTACTTGCCATTACCGGAAATTAACACGCGTCGCCGCGGTCAGCGGGAGCCGGGACAATGAGCAAGAAACGCATAATTACCCTAGTGATCCTTGGCGCCGCGGCGTTTACCCTCTATCTCGCAGCCTTTACGGTTTCGGAAATCCAACAGGCGCTGGTCGTCCAGTTCGGCAACCCGA
>CAYRXP010000436.1:0-1126 GCA_964428145.1 uncultured Enterobacteriaceae bacterium | reverse complement strand
CCTGCTGCGATTAGGTCCGCTTTCCTGATAGAAGCAGACCAAACTCTTACCGCCGACCGTGCCGCAGGACCGAATACCGGGGCCTGGGGAACAATTCTTGACGACGGGCGCGCCCCCATTAAAATTGTATTACACTTCTCTTATGTAATATATCTTTGACCAACATTATGTTACTGTACTTATAGTATATAATACATTTGTGAAATGTGAAATGGACGAGATCCTACCCGCGCGTGAGCGCCATCGCTCTGCCCTAGTTGGGCAAAGGACAGGAACTAGCCTGACGGAAATAATCGATCACGCGGAGCGCCTTTTGAAAAGAATCGAGGCGCAACATCCGCCGGTGGCGTTTGCCAGCAGTTTCAGCATCGAAGACATGGTGCTAACCGACCTAATCTCCAAATCGAAGCTCAACATTGAGATTCTCACCCTGGACACGTGCCGCCTGCCCGAGGAAACCCATGGCCTCATTCAGGAAGCCAGGCGGCACTACGATCTTCATATCAATATCTATCTTCCGGACAGCTCGGTCGTCGAGGCGCACGTCAACGCCCACGGACCCCGCGCGTTTTACGAAAGCGTAGCGCTGCGCAGAACCTGTTGTCACATCCGCAAAGTCGAGCCGTTGCGCCGTGCGCTTAAGGGCAAGAGGGCCTGGATTACAGGTCTCCGCCGCGAGCAATCGTTAACTCGAAGTGACATGCCCCTGTGCGAGTGGGATGAGGACAATCAATTACACAAGTTCAATCCCCTTGCTGAGTGGTCCACCGACGAGGTCTGGGCTTACATTTGGCGATTCGAAGTTCCCTACAACGCCCTGTATGACAAGGGCTATGCCAGCATCGGCTGCGCACCGTGCACGCGGGCCATAACGGGCGGGGAAGACATCCGCGCGGGCCGCTGGTGGTGGGAGAACGCCGAGACGAAAGAGTGCGGCTTACACCCTGAAAGCAAGGTCTCTTGAATACTGGGAAGCTAGGCCGGTTGCGAGCCTATTCGCAGGCTCCGAGGACCCGGAAAACGCCCCCCGTTCGGGGCCTCAGGCGTCCTTAGATACCGCGGCCACCCGGCGCCGGCCTAAGGCGCGATCCGGTACGCCGGTGCCCGCTCGCTCGGGCTCGGCGTA
>CAYRXP010000435.1:0-1129 GCA_964428145.1 uncultured Enterobacteriaceae bacterium | reverse complement strand
GCCTGGATTTCATCGCCGGGCTCCGCCGGGCCCATTGAAATCCTGGGCTCAAGAAAGAAATAAACGACCGCAACGAGCAGCAAAGCAATGATGACAAAATCGATTCGCCGGCCGGTCTGGGGCGTAATCGACTGGCTACGGTCAACCTCCGCTTCACGCTTCAGCCCGTCCGGGGTCAGTTCGAATGCCCACGCAAGAATCAAGGCGAAAGGAAAGCCGATCAACAGCAGTATCAGTACCATTGAGCCCGCCCATTCAGGAATCTTCAGCAGCGGAAATGCGACATCGATAATCTGGATCGCCAGCCAGCCGACGATCAGGTAGACAGTCGCGACCCTGACGACATTGCGCCGGCTCAGTTCGCCGTAGAAATTTTTGATCAACGACACAATGCAAAACCACCTTTGATTCAGGCGAAGCCTAGCACTTGATCCGGCCCGCTGCACTGCCGTCAGCTATCAAAAAGAGCGCCGTGCGGTATCATTAAGGAAGGAATGCTGTTTTTTTCACGGAGTTGGCGATGTCGGCGACAGTCGAAAAAAAACCGCTTGTCGTTCCACCGGTGTATCTGCTGCTGTTTATCCTGGGCCAGGTGGCAATTCATCGCTACTGGCCATTGACGCAGCTTTTCGATGGGCCGATTCGTTACGCTGGCCTGATACTACTGGCCGGCGGCGTTTTTTTCGCAATTTGGGGAGTCCGAGCCTTTATCCGGGCCGATACGGCGTTCAGGCCGCTGGAAGAATCGACCGCGCTGGTGACACATGGCCTGTACCGGTTTACGCGAAACCCGATGTACCTGGGCATGATCCAGGTTTTGATGGGCGTTTGCCTGTTGCTGGGCAGCCTGTCGCCATGGCTGCTGATTCCGGGATTCATTTTGATTATTCGAAATGGGTTTATTCTTCGTGAAGAAGCGATGATGGAAAAAACCTTTGGCGAGCAATATCGAAGCTACCGGTCCGGTGTCCGGCGATGGCTATGATTCCAGCGGACACCAGGCGCCAGGCTATGCCATGAGCGGCAAGGCTGACTTCTATGTACTCTACCGCTGGCGATTGAAAACAGGAATGGAACAACAGTTCACCGATGCCTGGGCGCAGATGACCGAGCTGATTCGAGAGCAAAG
>CAYRXP010000434.1:0-1135 GCA_964428145.1 uncultured Enterobacteriaceae bacterium | reverse complement strand
TCCTTCGAGCTCGCATCACCAAGGTCATTCTAGACCCTTCCCTGCGGCGGCGCGACGAGAAAAAAGCCGGTATCTACATAAATTGTTTATTAACAATAGCTTACGTTAGTATTATTGAGGGCGACTCTGTGCTAAGGGCCAGCACCGGCCGCTCGGCCTTTGCGACGAAGTGCCCCGTCAAACAGATTTGTCTGCTAGGCTGGCGGCGTCCCGGGGGCGGCTTTAGGGGGTCATCACGAACCGCACGGCACTCGAGAAGCGGCTCATCGAGCTGCGCACGGAGCATCGGGACCTGGACGAGGCGATCTCCGCACTTATCAAGTCGCGCCCCTATGACACGCTCAAAGTCCAGCGCCTGAAAAAACGGAAGTTAGGCCTTAAGGATCAGATCGCCCGTCTTGCGGGCGAGATTTACCCGGATATCATCGCCTGACCCGGACGTCTTCGTCTGACGAAGTCTCGGCAGGGCGGGTCCGGCGCTTCCGGCCTCACTCGCTCTTTGTGGATCTCTTGTGGGCGTACATGTCGCGGTCGGCCGCGGCAAGGGCGTGACCGGCGTCTTCGGGGCCGCTGAAGGTATAGACACCAAAGGCAACATTGACGGTGATCTGCGTCTCCTGCCACTGCATTGGCGAGGCCAGGATCGCCTCCCGCAGGGCCTCGGCTTTTTCGCGCGCCGCCTCCGCGTCGGACTTTTCGAGGATGACCCCGAATTCGTCGCCGCCCAGGCGGCCTACGACGTCCGATTCCCGGACGTTGTTCAGGAGAATGTCGGCCACGTGCTTGAGCGCCTCGTCCCCGGCGGTGTGGCCGTAGGTGTCGTTGATGTCCTTGAAGTCGTTGAGGTCGATGTAGACGACGCTGCTGGCGTGGCCATAGCGCTCGGAGTAGGACATGGTGCGGGTGAGCTCGCGCACGAAGGCGCGGCGGTTGGCCACCGGGATCAGGGGGTCGCGGTCGGCAAGGCGTTCGAGGTTCACGAGGCGCTCGCGCGCCTCGTGCAGGTCGCGCCGCATGCTCTCGACCTCGGCCATGAGCGCCATTAGGGCCTCGCGGACCTTGGGCGTGAGCTCGGGCTCGGGGATCCCCATGATGGAGATCGAATCCTGCTTCGCGGGCGCCGAAACTTGCGGCC
>CAYRXP010000433.1:0-1135 GCA_964428145.1 uncultured Enterobacteriaceae bacterium | reverse complement strand
ACGGATCCGCCCGCAGCGACAGAAGTTCCTCGATTTCCCGCAACGAAAAACCGATCTCTTGGGCTTGGCGGATGAACTTGATCCTCTGCACCGTTTCGATGGGATAGGTCCGGTATCCACCATCTTGTGGTTTCAGAGGTTGTTCGATCAGGCCCTTTCGTTCGTAGAAACGGATGGTCTCGACGCCGACGCCGGCCCGTTTCGCCGCCTTGCTTATGGTTATGGTTCTCATCAGTCCTACCTTTTTTGATAACTCCGAAGCATTCTACACTCCGTACATAAGTACGGAGTCAAGAGAGGACAAGGCATGCCCCGGAATTTAGCCCTTATTCCGCCGGGTGAACCTTATCGAGAACTTTCAGCCAGTGGTCGGGCAGGCCGTGCGCTCGGGCGCCTTCGCGCAACAAAGTGATGTAGCGGAGCGAGGGGTTGGCGTCGGTTTCCTTGCCCTCGGCGATGTAGGTGACGGCGGCGATCGCACGACCGTCGATATCTACCGCGTCCACCCACAGGTGACGATAGCGCCTGCCCGGCACACCTTCGGTGGAGTCGAGGCGCACCAAACCGGCCCGGGTGATCTGGTAAAGCACCCCCCAAACTTCCGCCTTCGGATCGGGTGAGATGTTGGCGGGTGCCGCCTTGCCCCTCGGTCGCCCTTCGAGGTTGAAGCGCAGGCGATATCCCCGGACACGGCCCGCACGCCATTCGATCGGCCGCATCCCACGCCGTTCGCGAAACGCGCTGTCGTGCATGTTGGCACCGAAGGCGAAGTACCAGACCCTATCGTCCGGCTTGCCGTCGATGCGAAGACCGTGAAGGCGGTAATAAGCCTTTGAGAGCGTCCAGGATTTGGCGATCAATCGCCGCAATCTGATCTTCATTTCACGCTTTCCACCGGCAAGTCCCGCAACCGCCGAATGATCAGGAATTGCAGGAAGGCAGCGCCAAGACTCACGGCGAATACCCCGGTGAGCGACGTTGCCTCGACGATCGCCGCCCCGGCAAGCGGCAGCAACGCCGCCGGCGCGACCAACGCGTTGAAATAACCGCTGTAGGCGGGCCTTCGGTCGTCGGGAGAAATTTCCATCAGATAGCCGATCACCGCGATGGTGATGCCGTTGCCGACGGCCCCGAG
>CAYRXP010000432.1:0-1135 GCA_964428145.1 uncultured Enterobacteriaceae bacterium | reverse complement strand
CCACCGAGGTCAGTCCGATGAGCCACCACTCCAACTTCTTGTTCTCCGGCTCGTAGTCCGCCCGCCTTCCTTCCTTGTAACGGTAACGGAATATGCAGTAGGCCATAAACAAAACAACCGCGACGAAAACGGCCCCGGTGACCCAGAACGTGATGATGATCGTGTCATCGATGTAACCCCAATTCGAGGCAATGGGCGTCCACCACCAGGGGCTCCAAAAGTGAAATAAGACCGTGCCGACGCCGACTAAAACCAGTAAGAGTGCTACGATCATCCCTTTTTCATCCTTACTCGATTTAGAGCTTCAGATTTCGACAGCCCGATTGTGTTGAAGAAACTCATGCAGAATTCGCGCCGCGTTTGATCGAGCGGCGTCCGGCTTTTGGAGTGGCACTGAGCCAGATTTCCGCGATATAACATGGCCGACAGGGAATTGCACGCACATCTTGGAACCATGTCAATAACACCATAACAATGCCGTGCCCTATTGAGGGATAACCTATATACAATATATGGTTATGTGGAGAACTCACTTCCAACCATTGGCGAAATTGGGCGGCGACCTGCTGGTCCGCAAGGCCTTGCGCCGGGCCGTGCTCGAGGTTGCCGCAGCGTCCTCGGGGCACGCGCATTGACCCTTCAAGTCAAGTTGGATTGTTTGGGGGTGTTCGATTCGGGGGGATTTCGTTTATACTGGACGGCGAAACCGAACATGAAAGGGGTCCGGTAGCGATGGCGGATGACTATCAGCTAAAATACGTGGTCATGGTGGCGGGGGCAATCGGGGCCGTCGTCCTCCTTTTGGGATTGGTGGGGATAATCGTCAATCTTTCATGAGCGTAATTCCTATCGCCCTTGGCATTCTCGTGGCCTTCGTCCTGGCGGTCATTTTGCCGTGGGCGCTGTTGCGGTTGTTGGAGCGCGACGACGAGGAAAATGAAGACGGCTAATACCAAGGAGCGTTGGTATTAACCGGTCTTGCCGCCCCGCTTCGGAATCGCGCGCGTATCGTCCCCGCCATCCGCGGCGTCCTTGGGCCGGCTGATCAGGCCGTAATTCTGCGGTTCGCGGTGCTTAGCGAAGTTGAAGACGTTGTCCTGGATCTCGCGGCAGCGGTCGAGGTCGGCCTCGGCCA
>CAYRXP010000431.1:0-1143 GCA_964428145.1 uncultured Enterobacteriaceae bacterium | reverse complement strand
CCGTCTTGCCCAGGACACCCCCTAACCCTTTGCTCTTTGTTCTTTTACCCTTTTCTCATGGGGTGAGCTTGTCATATTCCAACAAGGGCAAGTTCCGTATAGAGCGATTTCCGAATAAAGCAAGCAAGGTACCGGTCGGGATCGACTGCTTTACTTTTCTATGATAAAGTAAAGCAGTATAAGGAGGTGATCGCATGGGTGTGCAAAAATTGAGCAGCAAAAATCAGATTGTGATTCCCAAGGAGGCCCGAAAAGCCATGCGGGTCAAGAGTGGCGACGAACTCCTTGTCGTTGTCAAAGGGGATGTCACGGTAGTCATGCCTAAGCCAAGGGAGTATGGAAAAGCACTTCGAGGCCTGGGAAAAGGAATCTATTCTCCCGGATATCTCAAACGAGAACGGAAATCGTGGTAAGTCCCAGGATGCCGGCGCGAGGACATCGGCGACTAGGGATTGATACGAATATCCTGATCTATCTTGTCCAGAATCATCCCCAGTATGGAGAGCCCTGCGGTGCCCTTTTTGACCGTATTGAACGCGGACACATTGAAGCCGTGACTTCAGTCGTCTCCATGTTGGAGGTGTTAGTTCAACCCTATCGACTCAAGAAGAACCACCTGGTCGCCAAAATTTATGCATTGTTGACCACCTACCCGGGATTGACATGGCTCCCTGTCTCTCTGGAGGTGGCAGATCGTGCCGCTGAATTACGGGCTCGCTATCACGTCAGCACACCCGATGCGATTCAAATCGCCACGGCGTTGAACTGGCATGCGACAGGCTTTGTCGGAAACGATAAGGCGTTGAAAAAGGTTAAAGAAATTGAATGCCTGATTCTGGCTGATCTGATGGAAGGATAGGACTACCCCACCTTCTGCTATGGGCTCCAGTGCTTGTAGGGCGGGCACTGCCCACCACCTATTCTTCATCACCACGAGTGCATGAATTCGGTGGGCGATGCCCACCCTACGAGGAGGTGGGAAACCCCACTCTACAATTACTGACTTGTCACATCGTAGTGGCCTATCAGGCTACGGAGCTTGAGAAAATGGGGGCAAGGGGGGATTTGAGGCGGGGCCGTGTGCCTTACGGGCGTCGCTTGGTCACGAGGCGCACGGGAGAAAATCTCCCCTCACCCCTCTTT
>CAYRXP010000430.1:0-1147 GCA_964428145.1 uncultured Enterobacteriaceae bacterium | reverse complement strand
CGCGTACACGTGTTTCGCGAGCGCAAACCCCAGAGTGTGACCGTCACCGATCGCGATGGAACGCCCGTGGGTGTGGTGGTCGGGGCTGGACATCCGAGCGCCGCCGAGAGCGAAAACCTCGCGGCGAGCTTCCCGGCCGTCGCGACAGACCTCCCGTTGATTGGCCTGCTCCACACGCACGTCGCGAGCACACCGCGAGCGGGTCAGCACGACCGCTACGCGCCATCGGGACAGCGGGACTTCGAACGCGCGGAGTACAGCTACTGGGCGCTCGGACACATCCACATCCGCCAGTGCGCGGTGCGGGGTCAGCCCGTCCATTACGCGGGCAACCTCCAGGGCCGAAATTCGAGCGAGACCGGCGAGAAGGGCGGGCTCGTCGTGGAGGCGCGATCGGGTGTCGCCGCCGAGCCGCAATTCGTGCCCTTCGCACCGGTGCGCTGGGAGCGGGTCCGGGTCGATCGGATCGCGGATTGCGCTTCCGCCCACGCGCTGGTCGCGCAGCTCAGCGAAACGCTCAGCGCGCTTGGCGCGGGCCGCGACGAACTCATCGTTCGCATCGAGCTCGTCGGCGAGACATTTTTGGCACCGATGCTGCGAAGGCCCGAGGAGCGCGAAGCGATCGAGGAGGAGCTTCAGGCGACAACGGGCGCGCTCGAAATCCAGCTGCGCGCCGAGGGCGTCGTGCGCCCGATCGATCGAAACCTGCTTCGCGAGTCACCGAGTGCGATCGCGCGTGCACTCGAACTGATCGAACAAGCGACTCGCGACGACGCTCTGCTCGAAGAACTCGCGCCCGATGATCTAGCGACGTCCGTCGATCCGAGCGAACGCATCGCCTATCTACAAGCTCTACTCTCCGAGCTGCCGGAGGAGTTGATCGAACGCAGCATCGCAGGAGACGAGGCGTGAGGTTCATTCGCCTCGAAGTCGTCGCGTTCGGCCCGCTCGAACGGCGCACCTTCGCGGTCGACTCCGACATCGTCCTCGTGTACGGCGAAAACGAAGCGGGCAAATCCTCGTTCCGCGCGGCCATCGAGACGACCCTCTACGGCTTCAAGCCCGCGGACCGCGAGCTGCACCCGCTCGCCCAATGGGATCCCGACAACCCGCAGACGCTTCAGCTCGTGTGCGAACTCCGGCTCGA
>CAYRXP010000429.1:0-1153 GCA_964428145.1 uncultured Enterobacteriaceae bacterium | reverse complement strand
ATCAATTCAATCGCTCGTCTTCCGTTCTCGGTTGTGACCACATGATAGCCAGCCTGCGTGAAATACTCGGCCAGCAGCTCGCGGTTGGCCTGGTTATCATCAACAGCTAAGAGTGAGGCTTTGGTAATCATCCCCTTGTCCTTGAATCTATGGTGCGGTGGCAGTCGATTTCAATGATTCTGCGATGCGCAGGCTGACCCGGTCGATCCAGAGCGTGCCCGCAACCCGGCTGTTAAGCTTGCGGCTCGCGGGCCGTGCCACTCGGATGACAAGCAGGCGCGTTTCTCGCTCGGTCCGGAACTCAAGCTGGTGCGGGGACCAACTCGAACTACCTACAAGGTTTTCAGTGCAAAGATGGAGCCGGGAGGGGTCGAAGGCATCATAGAGCTGAAAGCGCGGGCCGCTGTGACCGGGGATTTTTGCACCAGGTGGAATGAGAGAGAATCCACCTGAGGAGGAGCCAGTCATGTCCACGAAGAGGTATAGGGCGGAGCAGATTGTGATGGTCTTGCGGCAGATTGAAGTGGAGATCGCGAACGGACGGCAGTTCTCTTATTTCCGTTCTGGAAGGGATGGTTTGCGATCAGCGAGTGGAAGAGGGCTGCCCCTTTCTCGAAAATGCTCTTGTGAAATTCGTGGCCAAACCCCGTCTGAAAGGGTCTCGCCGTAGCAGACGCAACCAGCCCGCGATCCCGATACTCATTCGGACCGACGGGCTGTTCCCCTGGCCAGAGTTTGGACACTACGTCATCGTGGATGAACTCTACATAGGATGCGCTTAGGGCGAAGGCGCGGCGCCGAGTGCGCTTACTCTTTGGCAAGCCTCTGGAGCGTCTTGTAGTACTTCGCGGTAGAAAATACCAGGGCGGGGTCTGGAGTCGTGCCAGACCTGGAGAGCTTCTTTTCAATACGCGGTGTGTTGGTCCTGATGTTATCTCTCAGGGCCCGCAGCCTTTTGCGAATCTCTTTCTTGCTCACCTTTAGTGCTCCACTTGTGTCATTGTCGCAGAAAGTCGCCAAAGAATTAAACGGAAGGCGGGTGCTCGCCCACTAGGAAAGCGTTAGAGTTTAGCGGTAGACTTCGCGGCGGTGGCCGATTTTGAAGATGGTGACGATGCGGGCGCGGTCGTCTATTTCATCAACGATGCGGTAG
>CAYRXP010000428.1:0-1156 GCA_964428145.1 uncultured Enterobacteriaceae bacterium | reverse complement strand
GGCGCGTCCCGCTCTTACTAGAGTCCTAATTTCTCTTTCAATTTTCGCATTATTTCTTCTTGTATTAGTTCCGATGTTGCGTCGACCCGAACCTCAAACTCTACTACTTCTTCTTCGTTGGGGAGCCAGAACTGGACAAACATAGTGCCACTTTCTGAATCCACTTCGCCTGGGCGCGCGTGAGCAGCCACTAAATTGGGATTTAAGCCTATCTCGGCCGCTGCTTGCTTGGCGATTTTCTAAAGCGTCTTTGTATCCATGACTTGCTTCCTCAACCTGTCTTCTTCCGCCCCCTGCCCTTGCGGTAGTGGACGGCCTTCCACTTGCGAACCCCGCCCACGTCGCGGACAGTCCAGACGTGGGCATCTATGCCCCCGTCACGAATCCGGCGCGGTGCCGTGGCGCCTAAAGGGGTCGTGATTTACTCAACAAGATTGGCAGCTCTGAGTTCTTTTTCAAGGTCAGCGGCTTTTTCTTCGACTGATTCCTCAAAGTGGATCACATTGATTCCCTCGAGGTCAGAGTGTATCTTGGTGCCCTTCTTTAGAAGAATGCAGACGCGACCTCGTCCGAGTCGACCGTAGAAGTAGCCGAGCTCGAAAATGACATTGGGTCTAGCTTGGACATAGTCTGCATCGGCTGCCTGAACAAAGTCATCAGGGCTGAAAAGAGCAATTGCGAAGGTGGCGGGTTGTGCTTCCTGCTCGAACTTCTCGACAAGGGTTCTGCCTTTGCCGGGTTTATCCTTCATGATGATGACATCAAGATTCCACTTCTTCTCCAAGAGTTCCCCAAGTCTGAGCAAGTTCAACTCGTCTTTTCCGTGGATGAGAAACACAGTCCGCGTAGCAGTTGGAGTCTCCACAGGAACTGCAGAGACTTGAGCCTCTGCACTTGGCCGCCCCACTATGTCCCCTGGATGTTTTTCCAAGGCTTCAATCAGTCCGACCATGTATCCCTCGTACATTTTGAACTCGTTTGAGTAATTGAGGACGGGAAGATTCAAATTGTAGGAGCCCAGTTTCTTTCTTTCCAAACCACGAGCCTCACCTTGGCTTACGGACTTGGCCAGCAATCGAACCGTACGTTCTTTCCACCTGGCCAACCGTTCCTGTGCCGCAGGGATGGCAGACAAACTCGTTACGGCACTGCTAAG
>CAYRXP010000427.1:0-1156 GCA_964428145.1 uncultured Enterobacteriaceae bacterium | reverse complement strand
GATCTGCAGCGGATAGGCCCGCGCGTCGCCTTGCTCCTCATAGACGATCACCGGCTCGGTGGGATCGAGCCAGCCGGAGGCCTCGTCCACCGTTTCGAACGACGGGCGGTCGATGGGGGGAATGCCGTCCCGCGGGGGGCCGCCGGATACGATCTCGCGCAAATCGATCGCGACCTTGGAGAAATCCGTGTTCTTCCATTCCCCCATTTTCCAAAGATCGATTCTCGCTTGCGCCGACTGCTGGGCAAGGGCCGGAGACACGGCAAGCCCCCAGACGCAGGCCAACACGCCTAGAATGGAACAAATCGGTTTCATCGGTCGGCTCCTGTCATCGCGGTGCGGTGCAGAGATTAATCGATCCATTTTCCCCGCGCCCCCAGGGAAATGCAGTAGCCGCAGACACACAGCATTCCGCCCCTACCGGCGCCGGTCGCTCAGCCATCGCCGGGCCAGTTGATGCGGCCGGCCAAGAGCCCCGGCGCCGCGCCGATAACGGCACCGCACAGCAGCACCGCACAGCGGCACCGCGCTACGACGCCGCGGGCGGAACTGGCCCACAATCGGCGAACGCCCGAACTGGCTAGGAATAATAGGGAGAATCGCGCCGCCCGGCAACCCGAACCGGGACGGCGGAGGGAAACTATCCGGTCGCGGCGGCCTGCCGCTCTTTTTTCTGCTGGCTCTGATAGACGGTCTTCACCGTTTCCGCATACCAGATTCCGCCCCGCTTCGAGACGATGTGCTCCTCGTTCAGCATCCGGGCGATCTTGTGGTAACTCAGTCCCGAATCCCGTTTCCTGCAGATCAAACGCATCGTCTTCTGCTCCGCGGGGACCTCGACCAGCAATTTGTTCTGATAGGTGAACCCGAAGGGCGCATGACCGACGCGCTCGCCCCGCTCCCGCTTGCGCGCGATGATTTCCCGGGTGCGGTCGGAAATCCGCTTGGAATCCCACTTGGTGAAGATGTCGATCATGTTGATCGCCATCCGCCCGCTGTCGGCGGAGGTATTCAGGCCTTCCTCGATCGAAATAAGATCGACGCCATATTGTCCGCAAATCTCCCCGACGATCGCATTGAGATAGCGGATGTTGCGCGTGAGCCGATCAAGCCGTGCGATGATCATCGTGTCGATTTCGCCCTCGGCTGCCAAGCT
>CAYRXP010000426.1:0-1167 GCA_964428145.1 uncultured Enterobacteriaceae bacterium | reverse complement strand
TGCCAGATTACCGGCATTAGCACCAAAGACATGTTTCATGGCCCGCGTTTCTACAACATCACCTGCAGGCGTTGATGTCCCGTGGGCATTGATGTAATCAATTTGTTCGGGATTTAGCCCTGCGTTATTCAGTGCATTTTCCATACACCTCGCTGCACCATCCCCATCCTCCGATGGTGCGGTCATGTGATAGGCATCACCGCTCATTCCATAGCCAATCAACT
The DNA here is from genome assembly GCA_964428145.1 of uncultured Enterobacteriaceae bacterium. Classification (GTDB taxonomy): domain Bacteria; phylum Pseudomonadota; class Gammaproteobacteria; order Eutrophobiales; family Eutrophobiaceae; genus SMWN01. The sequence goes on along the minus strand of CAYRXP010000426.1, from coordinate 943 downwards.
CGGCATAGATCTTCGCACCGCGTTTTTTTGCATGTTCATACTCTTCCAATACCATCACCCCGGCACCATCACTAAGGACAAAGCCATCTCTATCTTTATCCCAAGGACGACTGGCAGCTTCTGGATCATCATTTCTTGTAGACAACGCCTTTGCTGAGGCAAAACCGGCCAAACATGTCGGCGCACTTGCCATTTCAGCACCACCTGCAATCATGACATCAGCGTCACCATATTCAATCAACCTGGCCGCATCACCAATATTGTGTGTCCCAGTTGTGCAGGCAGTTACGATGGCAAAATTAGGACCCTTTGCGCCGTATTTAATCGAAAGGTTACCTGAAATCATGTTGATGATATTGCTAGGCACATAGAATGGAGAAATCTTACGAGGACCCCCATTTATAAATTGCTCAGTGCCCTTTTCAATACCCGCTAAGCCCCCAATCCCCGAGCCAACAGCAACACCTATCCTGTGTGCATTTTCCTCGGTGATTTCAAGACCGGAATCTTCTATAGCCTGACTCCCCGCAGCCATTCCATAATGGATGAAGGGGTCCATTTTTTTTGCGTCTTTGCGGGGAATATAATCTGTGACGTCAAAACCTCTGATTGATCCACCGATACGTACAGAAAAATCAGATGTATCAAAATGTTCTATCAAGCCTATTCCGCTGACGCCATTCTGAATATTATTCCAGGTATCTGTGACATTGTTGCCAACGGGTGTCAGCATGCCCATGCCAGTGACTACTACACGTCTTTTACTCAATTCTTTAACCCCGTATTTATCTTAACTTTATCTTTCCGACACTCCGTTCTCGCTAATTTCATTATGGCACTTCACTGTTGTGTCCCGCACAAGACCATCTATGGCAAAAGAAAAAGGCCGCGTTACTTCACTAACGCGGCCTTTCATGATTCAATGAATGGAGTCACCCCATAT
>CAYRXP010000425.1:0-1174 GCA_964428145.1 uncultured Enterobacteriaceae bacterium | reverse complement strand
GGTCCAATTCGGGCCCGTTTGACCAGGTAGTGCTTTGAATCTTAATTCACAATTTCAGCCTCACAGTTCCATTCTTCATCAGACAACGTATCCACCGACACCGCTTCCTGAATTAAAGAAGTGACATGTCAAGAAACGCCCCTATCCTTCGACGTGCCAACTCGCCCGCCTGTGCGTTCACACGCAGACAGGTCACAAGTGGGCCGCACCTCCTATCCGGTGCCTGTTCGTCGCCCCGCACGTTTGGATGGGGCTTCCTCCCGACCCCACCTCATAGTGACGCCCTTGCCCTTCTCCGCGCCTTTGGCTCCGTTTATACCTGGCAGGGGGATTTTCACCCCACTCGCACTGTGCCATGCCCGGCACACACGAAGGAAGCTCAACCCCGCGCTTTGGCGCGACGCCTGGAGCGCGTAGTTAGGCGTGCCGTAGTTGCTGCAACTTCAAGAAGTCCCCGCAACGCCTCGTTTACTGCCTTGTCGTTTGGGAATGCCTCGGCAACCTCGGGATCCAATACCACAACGTTAGTCTCTGTAGCTGCGCGCACAGCATACTTCCCGCGCTCCAGTGGACCGAAGTCGGAACGCTTGTATTCGGGCCGGAGTTCATCAACAGGTTTTGTCTTAGTCTTCTTCATAGATTTTCCGCTCCCGTCTCGTGGCCACACGAGCACTGATTATGCGAATGATGTCGCCTTTCCCGGTGTGGGACACCACCAAGAGGCGACCTATGTTGGAGATACCAAATGTCACGAAGCGCTGCTCACCAACAGAGTGGTCTGGATCGGTGCCTGTAGCCGAGAGAACATCGCGAAAAACAGTTGATGCTTCCTCGAACGAGACGCAGAAAAACCATCTCCCCTGCAAGCCCTGACTGGTCATGACGGACCCGAGGGAGGTCCTTTGTATAATCCCCATTAGAAAAGGGGCAAGGGGGGATTTGAGGCGGGGCCGTGTGCCGCACGGGCGTCACTTGGACACGAGGCGCACGGGAGAAAATCTCTTCTCACTCCTCTTTGTAAAGAGGGGAATCCGGCGCACCTGGATAAACGTCATCAGTGGCCCTCATCCTGGCATTTGCCCTTCGTGCCTCACCCCACACTCCATCAAATTTGCAACTGATCCCCGAAAAGCGGTGTAACTCTACGGCAAAACGCTTTCCGAGACTGAATCAG
>CAYRXP010000424.1:0-1174 GCA_964428145.1 uncultured Enterobacteriaceae bacterium | reverse complement strand
AGGCACGCCCTTTACAAAGGTCAAGCGCACCGAAGATTTGGGCGCCGAGGTGGTTCTGGCCGGCAGCAATTATGCTGAGGCCGCTGAACGGGCCCACGAGATTGAGCACCAGCGCAATCTGACAATCATTCACACTTTTGATGATCCCGATATCATGGCCGGGCACGGCACCGTGGCGATCGAGTTTCTCGATCGCTTTCCGGACCTCGAAGTGCTGGTCGTGCCGGTTGGCGGTGGCGGCCTGATCTCGGGTATCGCCGTGGCCGCCAAAACAATCAAGCCTGAGATCAAGATTTATGGCGTGCAGTCGGAGGTCTACCCCTCGATGAAAGCGGCGCTTGAGGGCACGGCGGTCGAGGATCCAAAAGTCGAGACGATCGCCGAGGGGATCGCCATCAAAGAGCCGGGCTTACTGACGCGAAAAGTGGTGGCGGCACTCGTGGACGATATTCTGATCGTCAAAGAGCTGAGCATCGAAATGGCCATCAACTTATTTATCGAAGTGGAAAAGGTGGTGGTCGAGGGGGCGGCGGCGGCCAGCTTGGCGGCGGTTTACGAGAATCCCAAGCTGTTCAAGAACAAGAAGACGGGCCTGGTGCTTACAGGCGCAAATATCGATGCCAAGATCCTGGCCTCGTCCCTGATGCGGGGTCTGGCCAGGGACGGCCGAATTTCGCGCCTGAAAGTCACCACACCGGATATGCCGGGCGGCCTGGCCAAGGTCGCAACGATTATCGCCGAGGCCGGCGGCAACGTTGTCGAGGTGTATCATCATCGACAATTCGCCGATATTTCACTCAAATACACCGAGATTGAAGTCGTGGTCGAAACCAAGGACGCTCAACATTTGCGGGAGCTTGTCGTGGCTCTTGAAGAGGCGGGATTTGAGGTTGAGCTCCAAGGCGTGCAGCCCTCGCCACATGCCCCCGAATAGGCCGCTGCATAGTGGTCACTCGGCTGGCGATTCGCCTTTGCGCTTGATCACAAAATCAGCCTCGTATTTGCTCAGACGCTGGGCGATATGCCCCGGTGAGGTGGTATAGCCGGCCAGCATCCGGTAAAAGACCGGAATCACGAACAGAGTAAAGAAGGTCGCAAAAATCACCCCGGTGAAGATGATCATGCCGATCGATCCCCGGCTGGCTTGCCCGGCTCCCAGGGCCAGAATCAGCGG
>CAYRXP010000423.1:0-1174 GCA_964428145.1 uncultured Enterobacteriaceae bacterium | reverse complement strand
TCCGGAGCTGATCGACTTCATCGCTGAGCGCAACTCCTTCTATCTCGGAACCGCGAGCGCGGATGGCCGGCCCTACATTCAACACCGCGGGGGTCCACGGGGCTTCCTCAAGGTGCTCGACGAGCACACGCTGGGCTTCGCAGACCTCGGCGGCAACCGGCAGTACATCTCGCTCGGCAATCTCTCCGAGAACGACCGCTCCTTCATCTTCCTAATGGACTACGAGCAGCAGCAACGCATCAAGATCTGGGGACGGGCCCGGGTCGTGGAGGACGATCCCGAGCTGCTGGAGACGCTCACTGATCCCAGTGCGGGAGGCCGCGTAGAGCGCGCGATCCTCTTCCGAGTCGAGGCCTGGGACGCGAACTGTCGCCAGCACATCCCACGCCTGGGTCCAGTAGAGGACGCCGCCGCGCTGAGCCAGCTGCGCGCGCGCATTGTGGAGCTGGAGGCGGAGGTGCGCGAGCTAAGAGAAGAGCGCGCAGGCCCCGAGAACACGCGCGCCGTCGCGTAGGCGGCTTCTGAGGCCTTGGCCTCTTGCTTCGGACAGGCGTATAAGCACTTGTGGGCTGCGAATCAGGAGCAACGTCATGGGTGATCCGAGAGAGGGTGGCTGCCAGTGCGGCGCGGTGAGGTATCGGCTGGAGGGCGAACCTGTTGCGCTGGTCGCCTGTCATTGCACCGAGTGCCAGCGCCAGTCAGGGAGCGCCTTCGGCATGAGCTTGATCGTCCCCAAGGACGCCTTTCAGCTCCTCTCCGGCGAGCCGAAGCAGTTCGACAGAACCGCGGACAGCGGACGCTCGGTGGAGTGTGCGTTCTGTCCCGCCTGTGGAACCCGCATCTACCACGAGCCGACCTACCGAAAGGACACCCTGAACATCAAGCCCGGCACCCTCGATGATACCTCCTGGCTTAGTCCCGCTCTCCATGTATGGACCAAGAGCAAACAGCCCTGGGTTCTGATTCCCGAGGGAGTGCGATGCTTTGAGGGGCAGCCCTAGGCGAGGCGCAGTCCGCCTGAGGAGGTGGAAGGGCGGATGGGACTCAACGCGGCTGCTGCTCAGCCGGGGAAGCCGCCGTTGCCGCGCAAGAACTGGAAGAACTCGCGCCGGGTCTTCGGTCCATAGGTGCGAAAGACCGGGAGCGGCTGCTCGGTGTAGGCTGATCTCAGCCC
>CAYRXP010000422.1:0-1175 GCA_964428145.1 uncultured Enterobacteriaceae bacterium | reverse complement strand
GCCGGGCCGCCGTATATCCATCCCGGCCCGCCGTCTTTCGGCGGTTTGGTGCCCGAACCGTGGATGGAATGGATCAACTGCACGGTGACGCCGCCCACCTTGGTGCGCCCGCCGATGGCGCCCCGGTAGACCTGTTTCTTGGAACCGCCGTATTGTTCGATCTGGCTCTGCATCCAGCTTCCGAGCTCGGCCACCGTGAAGATGGTGGCGCCGGTCCTGGCGGCGATTTCGACGGCTTGGCCCTGATCGTCGCCGTGGCCCGATGTCGTCAGGATCAGGTCGACGCTGCCTTTCTTGAACGACTCGACCGTCATCCCGGCGTCTTTGTTGCCCTTCACCCACGGGTTGATCAGGATCACCTTGCCTTCGTTGGAAACGAAGCGGAAATGCTGGTTGCCGAAGAAGCTCATCTGAACTTCCGCCGCCTGGACGGAAGTCAAACCGGCCGCCAGCACGAACGCCAGCGCCGACAGGACGCCAATGATTTTCTTTATCAACATGAAATACCTCCCAAAGTTTTATTGGCGGCGGATTTTAGCCGCGCTGTTTGCTTAACAAAACCCATTTATAGGGTCACCTATATGGTCACTGGCCGCCTAGGGATCGGCGTTGAGCGCTATCCCTTCCTGCTCCATGACCCGGGCGACCGACGGCACCCCGGCCATGTTCTTAGCAAAGCGCCAGATGTTGGGGTATTCGGTCGTCGGCGGGTCGACCCGAAGGCCCCAGCGGGCATGGACGAAGGCCAGCGTATCGGCAATCGTCATATGATCGCCGATCAGCCAGTCGCGGCCTTCGAGCCAGCCATCCAGGCGCTGAAAACAAACCGCGAAACGTTCCTCGGCCGCCGCCTTCAGGCGCCCCTGTTCGTCCCCGTCGTCGAGCCAGCGGAACGGGCGCAGCCACAGCCCGAAGGCCGGATGCTCCTGCGAGGCGATGAACATCATCCGCATCATCATCTGGCCCCGGTCCCACGACCCGGGCGCCGGCGCCAACCGTCCGTCGCCGTATTTCTCGTCGAGATACAACAGGATGGCGACGCTTTCCGTCAGCAGGCCGTCGTCGGTGGCCAGACTCGGCACCTGGCCCATGGGGTTGACGGCCAGATGCTCGGGCTCCAGCAGCTTGTCGCGTTCGACCATGACCAGCTCGTAATCGAGACCCAGTTCCTCGAG
>CAYRXP010000421.1:0-1182 GCA_964428145.1 uncultured Enterobacteriaceae bacterium | reverse complement strand
GCGGCCTTATAGCCGGGGTAGGGCGAATAGGCGCTTCGGGTCCATTCCCAGACGTCGCCGAAGACCTGGGCCGCCCGGCCTTCCCCGGCCCGGCCCGGAATGGGGTGGAAATGGCCGCTGGCGGCGAAATTGCCCTCGACCGGATAATCGGCCGCCAGCCTTTCCCACTCCGCTTCCGTCGGCAGCCGCTTGCCGGCCCAATTGGCGAAGGCGTCGGCCTCGAAATAGCTGACGTGGCAGACCGGTTCCGCCGGGTCCAGGGCCCGCACCCCGGCCAGGGTCATGATCCGCCATCCGCCTTCGTCCTTGCGCCAGTAAAGCGGCGCTTCCCAGCCATGGGCCTGAACGGCGGCCCAGCCTTCCGACAGCCACCCTTGCGGCCGCCGGTAGCCGCCGTCGTCGATGAATTCCAGGAATTCGCCGTTGGTCACCGGCCGGGGCGCGATGCGGAACCCGTTCAGCCACACCTTGTGGCGGGGGCCTTCGTTGTCGAAGGCGAAGCCGGGGCCGTCAAAGCCGGTCTCGACAAGCCCCTCGGGGAATTCGATCCACTCGACCGGTTCCGCGTCCTCGATCCCGTGATCAGTCCCTGGCGGCTTGAAGGCCTGATAGGCGGGGGCCAGGGGATTGCACGAAAAGACGTGCTTGATGTCGGTCAGCATCAGCTCCTGATGCTGCTGTTCGTGGTTGTGGCCGAGTTCGATCAAAGGCGTGATCTTGTTCCAGGCATCGTCGCCGGCCTCGGCGATCAGCCGTTCCATGGCGTCCTCGACGTGGCGGCGGTAGGCGTGGATGTCTTCCAGCGGCGGCCGCGACAACAGCCCCCGCTTCGGCCTTTCGTGCCGGGGCCCGACGGCTTGGTAATAGGAATTGAACAGATAATCGTAGTCGGGGTGGAATTCCCCATCCCCGCCGCCGAAGGGCTTGAGGATGAAGGTCTCGAAAAACCACGACGTGTGGGCCAGGTGCCACTTGGTCGGGCTGACGTCGGGCATGGACTGGATGCATTGGTCCTCGGCCGTCAGCGGCGCCGCCAAGGCGACCGAGCGGGCGCGGATATCCCGGAACAGGGCTTTGATGTCGTCCCGGGACGGGCCAAGGTTTTCATTGGCGGAGAGTTTTTGAGGTCGTCCCCCCATGTGTCACCTTCACAAATAGTTGCCGCCCGATCAAGGGCCACCC
>CAYRXP010000420.1:0-1190 GCA_964428145.1 uncultured Enterobacteriaceae bacterium | reverse complement strand
TGTCCAAGGAGAAATTCGAACGAACGAAGCCACATATCAATGTGGGTACGATAGGTCACGTCGATCACGGTAAGACAACACTGACGGCGGCGATCACCAAGATCATGGCGGAGAAACATGGAGGTGAATTCAAGGCCTATGATCAGATTGATAATGCGCCGGAAGAAAGAGAACGTGGGATCACGATTGCCACAGCGCACGTAGAATACGAAAGTGATAATCGCCACTATGCACACGTTGACTGTCCGGGACACGCTGACTATGTGAAGAACATGATCACCGGTGCAGCGCAAATGGACGGAGCGATCCTGGTCTGTAGTGCAGCGGACGGCCCGATGCCACAGACAAGAGAACACATATTACTGGCCCGGCAGGTCGGTGTTCCCTACGTGGTGGTGTATCTGAACAAGGCCGATCAGGTTGATGATGAAGAATTGCTGGAACTGGTGGAGATGGAAGTCCGCGAATTGCTGGATACCTACGAATTTCCAGGAGACGACACCCCGATAGTGACGGGTTCAGCGCTGAAGGCCCTGGAAGGTGATGAAAGCGATATTGGTATCCCCTCCGTATTGAAGCTGATTGCAGCGATGGATGACTATATCCCGGTGCCTGATCGTCCGGTTGACCAACCCTTTCTGATGCCGATTGAAGACGTATTCTCGATATCTGGACGAGGGACTGTGGTGACGGGGCGTATAGACCGTGGCATTGTCAAGGTAGGCGAAGAGATTGAGATTGTGGGTATTAAAGAGACCCAGAAGACGACCTGCACGGGTGTTGAGATGTTCAGGAAGTTGCTTGACGAAGGACGGGCGGGTGACAACGTAGGGGTATTACTACGAGGCACCAAGCGAGAAGAAGTAGAACGTGGGCAGGTGTTGTGCCATCCAGGCTCGATTACGCCGCACACACGTTTTGAAGCAGAGATATATGTGTTATCGAAAGATGAAGGTGGCAGACACACCCCATTTTTTGCCAACTATCGACCCCAGTTTTACTTTCGGACCACGGATGTCACGGGAGCAATTGCATTGCCTGAGGGGACTGAGATGGTGATGCCTGGAGATAACGTAAAACTGGAAGTGACCTTAATAGCACCGATTGCGATGGAGGAAGGCTTACGCTTTGCGATACGTGAAGGTGGTCGTACTGTTGGTGCGGGTGTCGTTGCCAAGGTTATTGAGTAA
>CAYRXP010000419.1:0-1191 GCA_964428145.1 uncultured Enterobacteriaceae bacterium | reverse complement strand
GCAAAGGCGGCTTGGGCCGCGGCGGCGACCGGGTCTTCGACGGCGGGGAAGTTTATGTCTTCGCCGAGCGTTCGGTCGACCACCGCGTCAAGGGCGTCGAGCGCGGCGGCAGGCATCCGGTCCTCGAGTGGCGCCTCAGGCGGGGCGGGGACCACTTCCGCCGACCAGCCGGCGGCGGAGATGGCTTCCTGGGCGGCATTTTCGGCCTTTAGTTCGGAAAAAGCGGCTTCGGCCTCGATGGCCACCGGGTCTTCGATTTCAAGGGAATCGAGCTTCTTTTCCTTGGGCAGCGCCTTTTGGATCGACGTGATCCAGCCGTCGTCCTGGTCGTCGGGGAAAAGAAGGTTGCTAGTTGTGCTCACGAAGGACCGTTTTCGTATAATACCAAGGAGCGATGATAATGACCCATAGGGACGATTCTACACGGCCCCGAAAGGCGGGTGAATCCGCCTTAAATGAACGACGCTAACGGACTGATATCGTTGCCCTTGTTCAGGCGGCGCGGAAGGGGGCCGGGGCCGGTGGGGTCCGGAATCGGGCGAATCGGAAGCCCCGATTCGTTTTTTTTACGGCGCCCGCTTGATCATGCCGCCGAGATCCCGTCCGGCGAAGACGTGGACGTGGAAATGGGGAACCTCCTGGTGGGCGTCGGGGCCGTTGTTGGCCAGGAACCGGTAACCGGCATCGACGGCGCCGGCGTCGCGGGCGATGGTGCCGACGGCGCGGAAGAAGCCGGCGATTTCCGCGTCGGATGCGTTTTCGGAAAAATCGTCCAGGGACTCATAAGACCCCTTGGGAATGACCAGCAGGTGAACCGGCGCCTGCGGGTTGATATCCCTGAAGGCCAGCGCGGTGTCGTCCTCGTAGACCTTGTCGCAGGGAATTTCACCGCGCAGGATTTTGGCGAAGATGTTCTCGGGGTCGTAAGCCATGGATCGGTTCCTTGTCCGTTAATCGCCCTGGTCGCGGGATTCCTTTTCCTCGATTCCCGATGTGCCGGCGCGGCTTTGCAGTTCCTCGAACACGTCTCCGGGGGTTATGCCCTGTTCCGCCCAAAGAACCAGCAGGTGATAAAGCAGATCGGCGCTCTCCGAAACCACATGGGCCGGGGTTTCGCGAAGCGCGGCGACGATCACCTCGGTCGCCTCTTCGCCGATTTTTCCGGCCATTTTTCCGAGGCCTCCCTCAAAA
>CAYRXP010000418.1:0-1204 GCA_964428145.1 uncultured Enterobacteriaceae bacterium | reverse complement strand
GCGCCGTCACCTCGACCGACGGCATGACGGCCGATTCCTATCCCTTCGACCACGAGTTCCTGACGCTCTGCGCCGGGCGCATCATCAACGAGGTCCGCGGCGTCAACCGGGTCGTCTACGACGTCACCTCGAAGCCGCCGGGGACCATCGAGTGGGAGTGATCGCCGGCCAATCACCGGCCCGGAAGGGGAAGCTCGGCGGTCAGGCGGCGGTAGCGGAAACCCGGCGGTCCTCGCCGCCGAAGTCGTCGTTGTCGTGGAACCGGCGGTCGGGGCCGAAGAAATCCGTGCAGCGGATGAACGGGCGATTGTCCTCGACCAGGGACGCCAGGCGCTTGAAAAGGGATTGGGCGCTCATGGGCTTGGCCAGGAAGGACGAAACGCCGGCGTCGCGGGCGATTTCGACCCGTTCCATTTCCGAATGCCCGGTCAACATGATGATCGGCAAGTAGGGATTGGGGGCTTCCATGCTCGTGCGGATGCGGCGGACCAGTTCCAGGCCGCAGCTTTCGCCCAGGTTCCAGTCGGTGATCAGCAGGTCGGGGTCGGAGTCCTGCAGTTCCTCGAACGCGGCCTCGGCGTTCGACGCCTCACAAATCTCCCGGATGCCGAAGGCCATCAGGCAGTTCTTCACCAGGGCGCGAATCTGCAGGGAGTCGTCGCAGATGAGCACCTTCAGGCTTTGGAAGTTGTAACCGGTCATGATTCCCCGTCTACAAATAATAACCGCGGACACCGGAAAACCCCTCTTCCGGCGCCACGGCCTCGAATGGGCGGGAGTGTAGTTCAGGAACCTTACGGGAGCCTTACAAACCCGGTATATATACGAAAAGACTAATATGTTTTTCGGCCTGCATCCTTTTGGCGTTCTTATAGGTGCTTGGGGGCATCCGAGGCTTCCGCCGGCCTTGTGGAATCCCTATATAATGAAACGGCGCGCCCGGAGAACCGGGCCGGCGCGGCGCGAACCGGATAAGGGACAACCGATGCGCAGCAGGGAACCCGGGCCCGCGAAAACGGGCCCGCGCAAGGACTGGCAGACCATTCAAACGCTCATGCCTTATCTATGGCCAAAGGGCGAGGCGGAGCTTCGCCTGCGCGTCGTCGTCGCCATGGCGCTTTTGGCCCTGGCCAAGATGACCAACGTGGTGGTGCCGATTTTCTACAAACACGCCGTCGACGCGCTGAGCACCGATACCGCCCTC
>CAYRXP010000417.1:0-1216 GCA_964428145.1 uncultured Enterobacteriaceae bacterium | reverse complement strand
GAAGGAGGGTCTCCTTCAGACCAAAATAGTCCGTCCACTTCTGGAGCCGCCTTAGCTTTCGTACAGCTTCGCCGAAGTAACGATCCGCTTCTGCCTCGGTGTTCGGTGAAAGCATTCCTATCTCGCCACACTTCGCGCCAATTCCACCATCGGTGCGCTTCATTTTGTCGCCATTTGGGTACCTGCCTGTACGAAGGCTTTTTCCCTTGGGAAACGTAACGAACCAGATGGGTTGGAAGTCACAAGAAAAGGGGCGTGTCTCATAAATCTCGCACCGTCCATTGCTGCGCAGCATGTGCTTGCAGCGCTGGTCTTTCGGATCATAGTCCGCCTGACGATCGGAATAGATGAAGACCGTGCGGCCATCGAATTTGACCCGTCGAATGGTGGTCGACGAAGGACGCTGTTCGCTCGGTAGGTAGTCGAGGGTCGCGACGCGGCAGCAGCCGCCACATCCCTCTGGGCACATGAAGCCCCTGCCCAGTTCTGGGAGCACGGCGAGTGAAGCCGGAATGTACTTGATTCCCTTGTACTCGAAGGAGTGGAGTGAGACCGCTGCAAAGCAAGTCTTAACGATCTTGTCTACTGTGTCGATGACCATGGCGAAGTTCGCTCCTCACAACCAGACAAAGCCATCGATTGGGTCTAGCGGCGTATGGTTGAGCAAACGTGTTAGCGAATGGTTAACCTGACACGCGGCAGAATAGAGGCGGTGTCATGACAACCGAACTTGGCCCCGCTCCGGCGGGGCTTTTCTTTGCCTACACGCTACGCCGCCGCGCGGGGCCGGGGGTGCGCTGGCACAAGGTCGGGCCCTGGAAACCTGAGTTGGTCGTGACGGGCTTCCCAGGCGGTCGAACAGAGCGCTTTTCGCCATAACGCCCCATTTGGACCCACAGGACAGCGACTCAGGAAACGATCCTGCGCTGGTGCCTCCGGCGCCGGCCGTTGGCGATCACGTCCTGGGCGTACTTGCACAATGTGCTCGGCTCAAGGTCGGCGAAGTCGCAAATCAGGGCTAGATCGGGGTTCGAGCGCCAGAAGAACTCTCGGGCCTCGTCCGGGTCGGTGGGGGACGACACCTGGAGAGATGTCAAGTCTGAATGGATCACCTGTCGCTAAGGCCGTACCCCTTCGATTATCTGAAGGGTTCGATCTTCCAGCTTTTTTGATCTAGGTAACCGCCCGCTCCAATCCCGTCCGGCGCAATGATAAG
>CAYRXP010000416.1:0-1218 GCA_964428145.1 uncultured Enterobacteriaceae bacterium | reverse complement strand
ACATCATCATCCGCGAGACCTCCGACGGCGGCCGGCCGATCGTCGTCTCGGAACCTGAAAGCGACCACGCCCTGACCTACCGCGCCATCGCCGACAAGGTGTGGGAAAAGGTCGAGCATTCCCTTTCCGATCAGGCCGCCTCGGCGCCAAAAATCGTCATTCAGTAGGCGGGTTCTCCCCCGCCCGGCCGGACCCCGGGCTCACGGCCCGCTTGGGTGGCGGGTGCTTTTCGCCTACCATTCGGACCATGATTGCGAATCTTCGCCGCATTGTGACGGGCTTTGGGGCATGGGCGGTTATCGTCGTCCTGTCGGCCGCCACGGCCGGGGCCGAACCGGCCAAGCCGCTGGCGCCCGAGGACTGCAAGCGGGTCCGCCTGGCGCTCGAACAACGCCTGCCCTTCGGCCCCGGTTTCCGCCGCTTCGAAGTCGAATTCCCGAAAAACGACAACAACATCGAAGGCCACGTGTGCCGGCTGTTGACCATGGGCACCGGGGCCCACATGGAAGGTTTCGGCATCGGGTCGTTGAGCGACATGCGCACAAAGGTGATGGCGGCGCTGAACGCCGGCGGCTGGACGGAAAACGCCGAAACCGGACGCTTTTCCGAAAAATCGACGCACGGGCGAGAAGTCTTCGCGCTGTTCAGGAACAACGCCCTCTGTGTCACCACCATCGTCGTCGGCATGGTCGACGGCGCGATCCCCGCCGCAAGCGCCGTCAAGGACGGCAAGGTGATGCTTTCCAAGATCAAGCCGCATCAGCGGGAATGGTGGATATCCATCGACTGCTTCGGCGTCCCGGGGGCGCCGGAGCCGCCCGCCCCGATGGCGAAAGCCGCCGCCGATGTCCCCGGGGCCATGGGCGCCAAGGGCGGGCCGGAAAAAGACGCGCCGATGAAATAGCCGCCAGGAGTTTTAGCCCACCCTGTCGAGTATGACGAAACTGTATGCGGGGCCGCCGGCGGCTTCGGGGTCGCGGTCCTGACGGTCGGTTTCCTTCCACTCGCCTTCGGCCAGTTCGGGGAAGAAGGCGTCGCCCGGAAGCTCCTGGTGAACCTCGGTCATGTAGATGCGCTGAGCCTCTGCCAAAGCCTGGCCGTAGATCTCGGCGCCGCCGATGACGAAAATCTCTTCCCTAGCGTCGTCCGGGCCCCAAAGCTCTTCGGTCGCCTTCGCCTTGGTCAACGCCTGGTCCAGGTCATGGACGACGTCGGCGT
>CAYRXP010000415.1:0-1221 GCA_964428145.1 uncultured Enterobacteriaceae bacterium | reverse complement strand
GCTGCTTGGCAACAGCCGCGGGCTCGCGCTGGGCTACAAAGCGATTTTGGGTGCGACGGCAGTCAACAACTTCCGCTACGGGTATACCCGGATCGGAGAAAAATTCAGCGGTATTCTGAATTCGGAATTCGCGGACCTGCGGTTCATCGATGAGCTCAACGGTCTGGACTCTCCCGATGGAGGGTCGAGCACGATCGCGAATCGTGGGCGGCAGCTGCCCGCCCACCACATTCGCGACGACTTCAGCGTCACCAGGGGCAAGCACACCTTCAGCCTCGGTGGGGAAGCCCGTTTTACCCGCAACAACCGGGCCTCCAACGCCGCTACATTCAACACCTTCAGCGTCAACCCCTCTTGGCTGCCCAACGTGGGACGCAACACCCGGCCCGGTTCCAATGATTGTTTCGTCACCGCGGGCTGCGAAGCGGTTCCCGCTGTCCAAAGCGGTCAAGGTTCGCTCTGGAACGACACCGCCCCCAACCTGTTGGGGATCATCACGCAGGTGAATGGCCAATTTAACTTTCAGATTGACGGCACGGTGCAGGCTTCAGGCGACCCGCTGGTGCGGCGCTTCGCCGTGGACGAGTACGAGGTGTACTTGCAGGACCAGTGGCGCATGACTCCCACCCTGACCCTCACTTACGGCACCCGCTTCTTCGTCAGCTCGCCGCCGTGGGAAACCAACGGCAACCAAGTGATTCCCACTCCCAACTTGGGCAACTGGTTCGAGTTGCGCCGCACGCTCATGTTGAGTGGCCAGCCCATCAGCGACGCTCCCCGGCTGGCTTTCGAACCGGGCGGTCCGGCGAATAACGGGCGCAACTTTTATGCGTGGGATTGGAACAACTGGTCACCGCGGGTAGCTGTGGCCTGGTCGCCGCAGGGCCTGGGTTGGTTCGGCAACGGCAAGCTGGTGATCCGCGGCGGTTATTCGTTGGTCTATGACCGAGTCGGCAACGGCTTGGCCACCAGCTTTGACCAGAACGGCTCCTTCGGCTTGGCCACCGCCATCGCCAGCTTGTTCGGCGGCTGCGATGAGGGCACCGGCAATGCTCCCAACGGCACCTGCCCGCGTTACACCGGTCCCACTGACACGGCTGCGGCCGCAGCGGCAAGCTTGCCGGCGGCGCCAACACCCACTTTCCCGTCTGTGCCACCCGACCTCTTTGACATCAGCCAGGCTCTAAACAGCAACATTCAAACCCCGTACGCACATGTCAT
>CAYRXP010000414.1:0-1222 GCA_964428145.1 uncultured Enterobacteriaceae bacterium | reverse complement strand
GCCGACAACAGCGGCCATCTGCATCATGTTGATGGTCTGACCTTCTTCCAGCTTAGTAAGATCAGTGACGTTACCTGATTTGCTTTTGGAATTTGTATTTTTGAATATCGGGAGCAATTTAGCATCAGCCACGATGAACTTGCCTGCGTTCTCTGCCTTGCCATTTTCAGTTTTTGTCTGAAGTTTATTCGTTTTAATATAGTCCCATAGTTTTTTGGTGATCTCTGTCCGGGGAAGTTCCGTTGCTCCCAGTAGCTCTGCTAGCTCATTTTTCAACTTTACTGGTTTACTCAATCCTTTTGCTTCTGCCATTTTTAACTCCTTCATATTTAGATTTAAATGAAATTATTTCCAGGGGCAGATATTCTACCTCTTTTATTTTTTAGTAGTATATCAATATTTATAGCCATATATGTATGCTTTCCAGCGAAAGCGGACAGGCAAACACATAAAAGTGAATACACATACATTCGCTTGGAGTAAAGTGTTAAACTGATACGCAGACATACATACTACTCATCCCTTATCCGGAAAATAACCATGGCGAAAGAGCAACACCGTAACAGAGAAGCCAAGAAAGAACCTCTCATGTCTTTCAAAGAAAAACGTGCAGCAAAAAAAGCCAAGAAAGATACTAGGTCCACCTTTCTCGAATCAGAAAAGAAGTAATTTCTTAGCAGGCCGAAGTCAGGATAGTGGATTATATCCGTTAAACTGGTGCTTTCGCCCCTATTAAATCATTAAAGTTGGTTGATATCGGCCTTAATAACAATCAGGAAATTTAGGTATTTCTTTTAATAAAGCAGCTTAGTACATGTCTATCATCAGGATTGTCCATCAATGATTCCAAACCTATTGCATCTGAACAATAATCGTTTGGTGAGTGATTTCGATGGATATAGACAAGTTTACAATTAAGCTCGAAAGGTTTGGAATCATCTCTATCCGGGATCTGGACTAAAATATTCACTGCTTCCGAGTCTTGGTCATCCGCAGAATACTTTGATTTTGATAATTGTCGTGCTGCATAATAACTACACAATATTTGAATCCCACCTAAAGAAACGTTATTCAATCGTGCAGGTATACCATAATCATAGTGGATATCATTACTAATTAAATTTATTGGTATAAAGTTGGTACTATGCCGTGCTGACCTTCTGAGGTCTTCGGTGAGCTGTGCTTTGCCTTCCATAATTATTTGAACCTGTCCGAGATTGAA
>CAYRXP010000413.1:0-1223 GCA_964428145.1 uncultured Enterobacteriaceae bacterium | reverse complement strand
TTTCTCGTTGCTCGCTATTCTCAATCGGCGGGCGTCCCACCCACCCCGCGAGGAGGTCAAGTTGGGCTCCTCACCTCTCTTGTTGCGGTTCCTTTGAGGAGCGCCATGACAACCTCCTCGCGGTCCATCATATCGGGCTGCTTGTCCTTTGGGAGCACCACTGCTTTGACGTAGAGATGGCGCCCAAGGCGTCTGAGGCAGTCATCTGTCGCAGCGCGACCTCGTAGGGTCAAAAAACTAAGCCGACCTGTAAACTTTTTGAAAACATCAGGAACGAAGGGAAATGACCGAGAATTCTCGGCCGATTTGTCATGATGTTCTGGCTGGACGGACGGATTCCCGACTTGCAGACGCGACTCGGCGTACACCACTGGCCCAGTGCTGGCCGTGTGGTATGAGTAAGTTTATCGTCAGGCAGCGTCCCGATAGTAATACCGGAGCATGCCACCGAGCCGCTTTCGGCACTGAAGTTCTCCGTTTGTCCGGCCAACTTCTTCACCAGCATCGATGATGCGGTTGCCGAGTCCTCGATGATTACGTTCCCTGTGAAAGTGCGCGCTGAACTGTTCCAGAGCGCGACGCAGTGAGTCTTCACCGAAGAAGATCACGTGGTCCAGGCACTCGGATTTCAGCGAACGAATGAAGCGTTCGATATGAGCATTGAGATTGGGACTTTTAGGCGGGAGAATGACCATATCTATTTTGGTGGACTTCAAGATTTCACGAAACGGCAGATGCTTCGTGTCACGGTCGATGATCAGGTGACCTGTAGTGCGAAGAAAACCATCAACACAGTCGGTCAAGTTTCTTCCAATTTGCCTCATCCAGGCGGCATTGGGCTGAGGGGTTACCCCGGCGATTTCGACACGGCGAGTCTTCAAGTGCATCACGACGAAGACGTAGAAGGTGACCAGTCCCGACCGAGTCCAGACTTCAACCGTGGTAAAGTCAGCCGCAGCAATCGAGTCCCAGTGAGCATTCAAGAAGGTTCGCCATGATGTACGACTTTGGCGTTGTGGGCCGGGTTCGATGCCGTGGGCTTTGAGAATGTTGGCGACCGTGGTGTCAGAGACGTGAAAGCCCACGTTGGCCAGGGCGCCCTGAATGCGGTCGTAGCCCCAACTGGGATTCTCTTGAGCCATACGAACAGTCAGGGTCAATATCTCCGGCCGAACACGTGGTCGACCGACGGACTGTCGCTTGTCTGTGTGATCCCATTTGCG
>CAYRXP010000412.1:0-1224 GCA_964428145.1 uncultured Enterobacteriaceae bacterium | reverse complement strand
AGCCGGTGTATCCGCTGACCCAGGGGCTGAGCAACCGGACCCTGCAAAAGGCGCTTAAAGGGGCGCTTAAAGAGACGCCCGAACTGTCCGAGTGGATCGATCCGGGTTTCTTAAAGCAGCAGCAATGGCCGTCCTGGCGGCAGGCTTTGGAGGCCGCCCATGCCCCGCAGGCGGAAACGGACATTCAATCCCAGGCGCCGCATCGCCAGCGCCTGGCCTACGACGAGCTTTTGGCCAGCCAAATGGCCCTGGCCCTGGTGCGGCTGCACGCCAAGAAAAGCAAAGGCCGCATCAACAAGGCGACCGGCCGGCTGCAGGCTGTGGTCCGGGCCGACCTGCCGTTCGAGCTGACGGCCTCCCAAGAGCAGGTGCTGGGCGAGATTCAAACGGATATGGCGGCCCCGGACGCGATGCTGCGGCTGCTACAGGGCGATGTCGGCAGCGGCAAGACGGTGGTCGCGCTGCTGGCCATGCTAGGTGCCGTCGAGGCCGGAGCCCAGGCGGCCCTGGCGGCGCCGACGGAAATTCTGGCGCGCCAGCATTTCATGGATCTCGAGCCGCTGGCCGAGGCGGCCGGTATACGGCTCGCTTTCCTGTCCGGGCGCACAAGCAAAAACGAGCGGCAGAAAATTCTGAGCGACCTTGAGCAAGGCGGGTTGAATCTGATCATTGGCACCCACGCCCTTCTGCAGGAGGACGTCAGGTTCAAGGATCTGGGGCTGGTGGTGGTCGACGAGCAGCACCGCTTCGGGGTCTACCAGCGCCTCGCCCTGTCACGCAAGGGCCGGATCGCGCCGGATGTGCTGGTGATGACCGCGACGCCGATCCCGCGCACCCTAAGCCTGACGATTTACGGCGATATGGAGGTCTCGCGGATCACCGAAAAACCGCCGGGGCGCCAACCCGTGACAACTCGGGTCATATTGCTCAAGCGGCTCGATCAGGTGATCGCGGCGATGCGCCGGGCGCTTGAAAAGGGCGACCGGATTTACTGGGTCTGTCCGCTGGTATCCGAGTCTGAAGTGCTGGATCTCTCGGCGGCCGAAGACCGGTATGAGACCCTGAGCGGCATCTTTCCGGGTCAGGTGGGTTTGGTGCACGGCCGCCTGAAGGGCGAGAAGAAGGATGCGGCGATGGCCGCCTTTACCGCCGGCCGGCTGCAAATTCTGGTCTCGACCACGGTCATCGAGGTGGGGGTCGATGTGCCCGAGGCCACGGTGATGA
>CAYRXP010000411.1:0-1229 GCA_964428145.1 uncultured Enterobacteriaceae bacterium | reverse complement strand
TTTCGGCGCTTGTTCGAAAGCCATCTGGACGGCTATGCCGGTGCCGAGGGATTCGCCATAGAGCACCCACCGCTCCGGTCTAATCCCTTGGCCCGCCAGGAATTCGAGTTGCGCCCGGCCGTCGGCGTAAAGCCCCTGCTCACTCGGGCTGCCGGGGTTGCCCCCATACCCCCGGTAGCCGACCAAAAGGACTCCGAACCCGGCATCGAGATAGGGCCGGGCCTTGATTTCCCGCCCGGCGATGTTGCCGCCGTTTCCCTGAAAATAGACCATGGTCGGCTGGCCTTTTTCGGCCGCCTTGTACCAGGACGTCAGTTTCAATCCGTCTTTGGTCGTCAATTGGACCGGCCGCATTTCCGCCAGGCCGCTTTCGGCCGGCGACGGCAGGTATTGCGACGGGTGGTAGATGAGTTTGTCTTGAATAAGGTACAGGGCCCCGACGATCCCCATGTATACCCCGACGGCAATGGCAATAAAGCTAAACACGGCGGGGCGCCCGTTCACCGGCCGCTCTCAGAGGATGAAATCCTGGGGGACGCGCAACCGGACCCAGTCCTAGCTTCTAAAGTCGTCGGAAACGACCTGCCATTCTCCGTTGGCCTTGAGGCAAGCCATGCCGTTGCCGGACTGGACTTCCTTTTCGAAGGCCACGGTGGTGCGGTACTGGCGGCAATATTGGCCGTTGCCCGTATAAAACGAGTGGGTGGCGCGGAAAATGCCGGAATTGCCCGTTTCCGGGTTCTGCCAGTCGAGGATTTTGCCGTCCTCGGCCGAGGCCAGGCATTTCTGGGCCGTTCGGTCATCAGCGGCACGGTCCGATTCCCTAAGCGCCCGGGTCGCATAAAACCCGGCCGAGCCGCCGGCCACGGTGCCGGCGGTGGCGAACAGGGAACTCATGATGACGCCGCCGCCCAATTGGTATCCCAGGATTCCTCCTACAGCGGCGCCCGCCGCGGTGACGGGCATTTCTTCGCCGGTCATGTCAACGTTGGCGCATCCGCCGAGGGAAGCGGCCAAAACGATGGCTGTCAGTTTTTTCACGGCTTTATCTTCTCCGGGACTACGGGTCCATAATTGGGATAATAATTAGAAGGGCTGGAAACCTTTTGTTCTTCCGGTTCATCTCTTTTGCAATCATAAACGGCGGCGATGGGAGTGAAAAGCGGGCACAAATTAAATTTCTGTTCCGAAAAGATCGCTTCTTTACCGTATTTTCCGCATTCCTCTAC
>CAYRXP010000410.1:0-1232 GCA_964428145.1 uncultured Enterobacteriaceae bacterium | reverse complement strand
CAACATTACGGTGGCGATCTCGCGGGCCGTTGGATTTTAACGGCGGGACTGGGTGGCATGGGCGGCGCACAACCGCTTGCCGCGACAATGGCTGGCGCGTCGATGCTGGCGATCGAGTGCGAGACAGATCGCATCGACAAGCGACTCGAGACCGGCTATCTCAATACTCGCGCCGACACGCTCGATGAGGCGCTCGCGCTCATCGACAAGGCCGTTGCGGACCGTAAGCCGGCATCGGTTGGCCTGGTCGGCAATGCGGCGGAGTTGCTGCCTGAACTTTTCAAACGCGGTATCAGGCCGGATGCCGTTACCGATCAGACATCGGCGCACGATCCAGCCAACGGTTACTTGCCGATCGGCTGGAGTGTGGAGAAGTGGCACAAGCTGCGCGTGAGCGATCCTGACGCCGTTGCCGCGGCGGCCGTGCAGTCGGTGGCGCAGCACGTGCGCGCAATGCTCGACTTTCACAAGGCGGGCGTCCCGACCTTCGATTACGGCAACAATATCCGCCAGGTCGCACTCGACCAGGGTGTCAGGAATGCGTTCGACTTCCCGGGATTCGTGCCAGCCTACGTGCGCCCGCTGTTTTGTCGCGGGATTGGCCCGTTTCGCTGGGCTGCGCTGTCTGGTGACCCGGAGGACATTCACCGAACCGATGCCAAAGTCAAGGAGTTAATTCCAGATGACCCGCATCTCCATACTTGGCTCGATGCGGCGGCGGAGCAGATCCGGTTTCAGGGTATGCCGGCTCGCATTTGCTGGGTCGGGCTGGGCCAGCGGGATCGGCTTGGCCTGGCATTCAATGACATGGTCCGGACGGGTGAACTCAAGGCCCCGATCGTCATTGGCCGCGACCATCTCGACAGTGGTTCGGTCGCGAGCCCGAATCGCGAGACAGAAGCCATGCGTGACGGCTCCGATGCCGTTGCCGACTGGCCGCTCCTGAACGCACTCCTGAACACGGCCAGCGGCGCAACGTGGGTCTCGATCCACCAGGGTGGCGGCGTCGGCATGGGCTACGCACAGCACGCCGGGCTCGTTATCGTCTGTGATGGCACGGATGCCGCGGCCCGGCGCATCGAGCGCGTGCTATGGAACGATCCGGCATCCGGAGTCATGCGGCACGCCGATGCAGGTTACGACGAAGCCATCGCGTGCGCGCGGGAAAACAAGCTGAATCTGCCGATGCTCGGGAAAAGGGGTTCGTCGTGAAACTCACGGTCGACAATCAG
>CAYRXP010000409.1:0-1236 GCA_964428145.1 uncultured Enterobacteriaceae bacterium | reverse complement strand
AGACATGGGACCCGGTGCTGTTCCCGGTTATCGATCTCCGCCACGACCAGGGGATAACTGCGCTGAGCCGTCCACACATGACCCTTAACGGAAGTGTCCCTTTAATTCGTCGCGAACGAGAATTCGCCCTTATCCGACCTGCGAGATAAATTTGGCACGAAATGGCCAGATCGTGCCGCGGAACATGTATTTCATTACCTAAAACGCAGGCAGCGAAAACGACGAGACGGGATACTCATCATTCCGCTTTTGACTTGCGGCGCCAGGAACTGGTCGGATCGAGACCCAAACCCAAACCTAAACCTAAACGAGTTGGAGATACCGATGAAGAAATTGAGACTAAATCTGGCTGTGGTGGCCCTTTCTCTTACGGCACTGTCCGGATCGGCGCACGCGGGAGGCGTACAGGCCGGCACGCTGGTCTGCGAGTTGCAGGGGAAAACCAACTTAATTCTGTATTCGAAGCGTAAGTTCGATTGCCGCTTCGATCCCGCGGGTTCCCGGGCGATAGAGTCCTATGGGGGGGAAATTACCAATATCGGCGTAGATCTGGAGGTCACGAAAACCGAGCAGATCGTCTGGTTGGTGTTTGCGCCCTCCGCCGACATTCCGGCGGGAGCTTTGGCGGGAAGCTACGTTGGCGGCGGCGCGTCGGCCACCGTTGGCGTGGGCCTCGGGGCGAGAGCAATGATCGGCGGTTTAAATAACTCCTTTACGTTGCAACCCCTGTCCATGTCGGGATCGACGGGCTTCGGCGCCTCGGCAGGGATTTCGGGTTTGAAGCTGACCCATATCAAGTAGTCGGGCGTGATCGCAGGCATATCTCGCACTCTTTACCGGCACCTACACGGCCGACGGCTTCGCCGCGTTAGATGCCCCGTGTGATTCCGCCGGTTGGCTTGGCCCGATAACCGAGTCGGCCTGCTCAGCGCATACACCGGGTGAAATAGTGGAGTTGGTTGCCCTCCCCACGTCTCCCAGACGTGAATCCTCCCTGTTAAACTTGCCGGGTCTAAATGGACCCGGCATTTTTTTTCGCTGCGTCCACGGCTGCGGCCGGTGACTCCGCCCCAAGACCGTTTACAGGACGTCGAATAGAACTATGGCTATTGTCCGCTTTGGGTCACAAGCCGACGTCGATCCCCCGACTGCAAATGGTCCGCCATAGCCCCAGGAGCGGACATTGGGCCTCGGTATGTCTGCTTTCAGGGGTGAAGCGGACGAAGATTAACGGCC
>CAYRXP010000408.1:0-1239 GCA_964428145.1 uncultured Enterobacteriaceae bacterium | reverse complement strand
CTGCACGCCCTCGACTATCCGGGTGTCAGTGGACAGCGCCGGGACCGAGGGCAACAACTCCAGTACCCTTCCTTCCCTCAGCGCTGACGGGCGCTTCGTCGCCTTTACATCCGGCGCCAGCAACCTGGTGGCGGGCGACACCAACGGGGCTCAAGACATTTTTGTTCGCGACACCTGCGTGGGGGGGCCGGCGGGCTGCACGCCCTCGACTATCCGGGTGTCAGTGGACAGCGCCGGGACCGAGGGCAACGGCCTCAGTGTGAGTCCTGCCCTCAGCGCTGACGGGCGCTTCGTCGCCTTTGCATCCCTCGCAAGCAACCTGGTGGCCGGCGACACCAACAGCGTGCAGGATGTCTTTCTCGCCCCCACGGGCTTCTAGTCCACCGACCTGGCAGCGCGCTCAAAACCTCAGAAGTCGGCGACCGTTTGGAGGAGATACCTAGACTGTGGGCTGCAAGGTTTAGACTCCGCTCTACGCAGGCAACTCCCCCTCCCTGCTCCAAAAGCAAAGGCGCGCGAACGCGCACCGCTGATCCTGAAGTTGGCCATCCGATTCCCAGATTTCCCGGTATGCAGATTCAGGCGGTTAGAGAAGACCCTGCAGGAGCGTTTTTGGTGGACTCCTCACTGGCTCGGCGTGCCAGCATGATCAATGTTCCCAAACCCAACAGCACGGCACGGGAATTGCAAAAGGATCATCGAAGAGTTGTGCTGTTGGGAGGCAGCGGTTGGGGTGGTCACGGAATTCGGCTCCTGCATTGCGGACGGGGATACAAATAGAAATCATTGGCAGTTGCTACTTATAGCTATTTTTCTGGGATTTTACAAACTGGTTCGCCTGATCGGCTGCCGTCGCTTGACTTATTCTTTCCGATGGGGATGCGTCGCTCTGGCATGCGAAGGAGTTAGGAATATTCACACAGGGTGGTATGGTATCTGTGGCGATGGGTTTCCTCGTGGCACCGGGCGCAGAGGGTGATTAGGTTTTGCTCGGTGTCGTCGCCGAGGCGGCCCCGGGGGTAGATGTGGTGGACTTGGAGGTTGGTACAACGCCCGCAGGACTGGCAGCGCCAGGCGTCGCGCATCAGGACCTGCTGGCACAATTGACGATAGGACTCTGGGTCGAGGCGGAGCCGGGGGCGGCGCGGGAGCAAGCGAGTCACGAGGCCTTTCTCAGTTGCTCTAGGAACTGCTTTTGCTGCGGCGGAGGTAGGAACTGATAGAGGCGAGAGATCGAGA
>CAYRXP010000407.1:0-1240 GCA_964428145.1 uncultured Enterobacteriaceae bacterium | reverse complement strand
TTTCGCCATGAAGGGATTTTGCATAGCCTCTACCCCGATGCTGGTGGAACGGGAACGGCGTCCCCGGTGTTCACGAAACTCTGTTTAAGAAAACACGCTCGTATCTGCCTTCGACGTTCGGAGTCTTGCCCCCCGAATCCGCGCGCGGAAGAAAAGAAGTCCCCCCAGAGCAAACCACCGGCCTCCGCTCCCATGCAGAAAAGGATGAACTCGGCGGCTCCACCCGCACGCGATTATACGCTTGTGGCTTCGCCTTTCAAG
The DNA here is from genome assembly GCA_964428145.1 of uncultured Enterobacteriaceae bacterium. Taxonomy (GTDB): domain Bacteria; phylum Pseudomonadota; class Gammaproteobacteria; order Eutrophobiales; family Eutrophobiaceae; genus SMWN01. The sequence continues at coordinate 979 of CAYRXP010000407.1, read as the reverse complement.
CCGGCTGGAAGACCAAAGAAAAGGGCCGCCCTTGCGAGCGGCCTTTTCTGTACTGATTGACTTACCTGCGGCGCGGGCAGGGCCACCCAACCGGACGGTCCTGCCTATCGCGGAAGGTTCATTACGGGCTGAGGTCAGTAATCCTGCCCTCGATGACCGGCGTAATCACGCCGAGGCCTTCGATATGTTCCGACAGCACTTCGGCGAAAAGATCGCGCGTCGATCCCTGGCCGTCAGCAAACATCGTGTAGCCGTCGCCGCCCGCGTTCACAAAGTCGGGGAGCGCGAGCGTATAGGTGGTGCCGTCGGACAGGATGGGGGTGGAGTCATTGAGCTCCACCGAGACCACGCGCGACCCGACGGGTTGGGACGAGTCAAAGGTGAAGCGAAAGCCTGAGATTTGGAGGAAGCGCCCGTCCGCGCTCGGAATCTCCGCCACACTATGCTCGAGGGCCGCGAACAACTGCGCGCCGGTTACAGTGCGAGTCACTACAGCGTTGCCGAACGGCAGCACGGAGAAGGCATCGCCAACCACAAGGTCAAACGGAGGGCCAGAAGCGTGGGGGGGTCCCGTGGTCCGGCGCAGCGAAGTATCTGCTGGTAGGAAGCTCGAAGGCAGGGGGGTACGCAGGCCCCCGCCATTGGTGATGGCAAGCTGCGTCCCATAGCGCAAGCGCATCGCGTCCGTCGCCAGGTTTCCAATCGCGACTTCGCCGAGCCGCTCGATGCCTCCGCCGCGCGGGAAGACGTCGGTGGCCTCGCCGATGACGCGATCAAAGGCCACGCCCAAGTCTGTACGGAAGGGGCTGAGCAGGGCCACGATGTCCACATCAGGCGTCACGTCGCCACTGACCGGTTCCACAAACTCGACCGAGCGGCTGATGATGCGGCCGTTCTGCGGGTCCACGGTCAACAGTGTGCGCGAGTAGGTCCTACCCTTGCTTCGGTTCTCGATTACCAACGCGTTGTTGATTATCCC
>CAYRXP010000406.1:0-1245 GCA_964428145.1 uncultured Enterobacteriaceae bacterium | reverse complement strand
GATCTCGACGACATGATCCACGGCCGCGCGGGCTACGGCATCGACGCCAGTGTGGCAGGCATGAAATACGCCGTGATCGCCCGCTGCCCGGTCACTTTCGGTCGCGTGAAATCCTTCGATGCGGCCGAAGCACTGGCGCTCGACGGTGTGCGACAGGTCGTAGAGTTGCCAGCCGCCACGCCGCCGGCGTTGTTCCAGGCACTCGGCGGGATCGCGGTTATTGCCGATAACACCTGGGCGGCAATGGAAGGCCGAAAACGGCTGAAAATCGAATGGGAGGAAGGAGACAACGCGAGTTACAACTCCGACGACTACAAAGCGCAGCTGCAGGCCGCCACCAGGCGCGATGGACAAGTCGTGCGCGAAGAGGGGGATGTCACAGAGGCATTCGCGAATGCGGAAGTTACTTTGGACGCGGAGTTTTACACGCCGCATCTTGCCCACGCACCCATGGAGCCGCCGGTGGCACTCGCGTCAGTCACCACCGATAGCTGTGAAGTATGGGCGCCGACTCAGAATCCGCAGTCGATTATCAAGGAGGGTGCCGCGATCACCGGCCTCGCGCCCGAGCAGATCAAGGTTCACGTAACGCTGCTCGGTGGTGGATTCGGCCGCAAATCCAAATGCGACTTTGTCAATGAGGCGATCATCCTGTCCAAATCGATTGGCGCGCCGGTCAAAGTAGTCTGGAGTCGTGAAGACGATATTCGCCATGACTATTTTCACGCGCCGAGCGCACAGTACCTGAAGGCGAGCATCAACAGCGAGAACGCGGTCAGCGGATGGCTGCACCGTGTCGCCTACCCAACGATCATGTCGACGTTTGAAGCTGGAGCGAAGCATCCGGCCGGTTGGGAAATCGGCATGGGTGCGATCAACATGCCGTACGACATCGCCAACGTAAATATCGCGTCAGCCGAGACGGAAGCGAAGATTCGAATCGGCTGGTTGAGATCGGTCTGCAACATCTTCCAGGCATTTGCCGTGTGTTCGTTTACGGATGAAATTGCCTACGCAAGGAATAAGGATCCACTTGAAAACTTTCTGGACATGCTCGGTCCCGATCGGCATCTCGACTTCTCATCTTTCGGGCGGAAAGGCGTCGACAACTATCCGTTCGACACAGCAAGATTGCGCCGTGTCGCAGAACTTGCAGCCGGGAAAGCGGGCTGGGGAAGAGTACTGCCGGGAGGACATGGGCATGGCATTGCCGTGCACCGCAGTTTTCTGAGCTACGTCGCGGCA
>CAYRXP010000405.1:0-1249 GCA_964428145.1 uncultured Enterobacteriaceae bacterium | reverse complement strand
GTGCTGAAGGCCGGTCCGTAGATGACTGGGTCCGCCATGATCTTGTCCTCCCCCCCGTCCATTGGTTTATCGCCGAAGCGTGTATTGGTGACGCGACGCTAGCATATCGCCGCCAGCCGGTCATATCGGAATCGCCCGCGACCCGGGCTCCGGAATTCGCCGGCGCCGCCGCGGCGCCGCGCGTCCCGTAAAGGGGCCGGTGTTTTGGGGACGGCTTGGGAAGACTCGACGTAGAACCTATAATTGGGGGAACCTATAATCGGGCGGCGGGGCGCATTCTAGGGATGGTGCCCGAAAGGGCTGGCGCCCAAGCCCCCACCGGCGAGAATGGGCCGGCGAGAATGGGCCGGCGAGAATGGGCCGGCGAGAAGGGATACGGTGGACGCGATGCGGTTTCCTCACGCGCTCATGGGACTGGCGGCCTTGCTCGCGCTCGTTGCCTGCGCGCGCCTCGGCGAGGCCGAGCCGTTACGGGTCCACCTGGCCGACATCCGCCTGCTGCCGGGCGGCCTGCTCGAGCAGCGCTTCCAGGTCGAGCTGCGCCTCGGCAACCCGAACGACTTCGACCTGGCGCTCGACGGCCTGACCTTCGCGCTCGAGCTCAACGACATGCCCTTCGCCCGGGGGCTCAGCAACCAGGCCGTGACCGTCCCGCGCCTCGGCGAGGCGCGGCTGCGGGTCGTCGCCTCGACCACGCTCCTCGACCTGGTCCAGCAGGTGCTGATCCTGGGTGAGCGCTCGGACCTCAGCTACCGCATCGAGGGCGTCGTCTACCTGCGCGGCGCGGCCCGGCGCAAGCTGCCCTACGAGACCAGCGGGCGCCTGCGGCTCCTGCCCGCCCAACCCAACGAGCGCACCCTGGTGCCGCTGTAATATCAACGACATTTGGTATTAAGCTCGATTTCCGCGGAAGCGGGCTCGCGTCGAGAGGGAAGAGTCGCAGAACTCGGACTTGGGGTTCCGCGTCACTCGCCGCGCGCCATGTCCGAGCCGCCGTCCCACTCGGTCTCGGCGCCGAAGCGTTCGATCAGGAACTCGATCACGGCGCGCACCTTGGGGGCGACGTAGGGGCCGGGCGCATAGACCGCTTGAAGCGGGGTCGTGGCGGGGTCGGGCGCGTAGTCGCTGGGCACCGCCTCGAGGCGCCGGCGATCGAAGCGGGCCGGGAGCTGCGATCTTCCCGGGGTCCCCGGAGCCCAGGGAACCGCCTTATTTCGTGGAGTTGGTTGATTTTCCGGGAAGAAATCCG
>CAYRXP010000404.1:0-1255 GCA_964428145.1 uncultured Enterobacteriaceae bacterium | reverse complement strand
TTCGGCCTTGCGCAACGCCTCCTCCCTGGCGTAAAGTTGCGCTATGCCGCCTGCGGCTCGCAGCGACCCACCCGAAGCCGCATCTGCGAACGTGCAAGGAAGGGATACCGTGCACGCCAAGCACAGTTTCCGCATGCATTCTCCTTCGGCAGATCCCCCGCCGGCGCGCGGCTTTGCGCACGACCCCGTGATGCTGGAAGAGGTCGTCTCCTATGTGCCCACGGAGGCGCGGCTGTTCGTTGACTGCACCCTTGGCGGAGGCGGACACGCGGAGGCGCTGCTCCTCCGCTTTCCCAGCGCCGAGCTGTTCGGCTGTGACCGCGATCCGGACGCCCTCGCGGCGGCCGGTGCGCGGCTGGCCGGCTTTGGCCCGCGGGTGCTGATGAAGCGGATGGCATTCTCGGAAATCGCCCGGCATTTGTTGCTGGATTCGGCGGACTTCATGCTGGCGGATCTGGGGGTTTCTTCCCACCAATTGGATGAAGCCGAACGCGGGTTCTCCTTTGCCCACGACGGCCCGCTGGATATGCGCATGGATCCGGACGGCGGCCGGCCCACCGCGGCAGCATTGGTCAACGGCAGCCGGCGCGAGGAGCTGCTCGATATCCTGCGGCGCTTCGGCGAGGAGCGTTTCGCGGCGCGCATCGTGGATGCCATCGTCGCGGAGCGGGCACGCGTACCCATCGTATCAACCGCTCACCTGGCCCAGATCGTGGCGGGCGTGGTACCTGCCAAGTCCCATCGCCGGGGGTTCAATCCGGCCACGAGAGTCTTTCAGGCGCTGCGCATCGCGGTCAACGACGAGTTGGGCGAGCTGGAACGCCTGCTCGACTGCGCACTGCCCCTGCTGCGGCCGGGTGGGCGGCTGGCGGTGATCTCGTTTCACTCGCTGGAAGACCGCATGGTCAAGGAACGCTTCCGGTATTGGGAGTCGCCGTGCCGGTGCCCGCGGTCCATGCCGGCCTGCGTGTGCGGGAAAGTTTCGCTGGGGCGGCGGTTGATCCGCAAGCCCGTGGTGCCGGGGAGCGAGGAGGCTTCACGCAATCCGCGCTGCCGCAGCGCCAAGTTGCGCGTGTTCGAGAAAACCGGGGCGGCAGGGGATGCGGAGGGACCAGGAATCCCAGGGGCATGAGAGATCTTCATCTCATTCCCCGCATTTCCCGTGCGCTCCGCTCCGCCTCGTACGTGGGGCTGGTGTTGCTCTGCGCCGCCGTGCTTACCGTCGGCGCGGTATTCTATCTTTGGCAGCGCTACC
>CAYRXP010000403.1:0-1265 GCA_964428145.1 uncultured Enterobacteriaceae bacterium | reverse complement strand
GTCAATATCCAGACCGTCGTCGCTGTTGTTGACAAAGGTGTTGTTCTGGATGGTGACGTCGTCCGCATCCACCTCGATGCCTTGCTCGTCGAAATTTTGAACCGTGCAGCCTCTCACCGTGGTCCCGTTCGCATCGGGAGTGGGCCCGATGTCGATCCCCGGACCTGCCAAGACATCGGGGCCGCCCGGGGCGTCGCTCGGGATGGCGCCGTCGAGGACCGCGCCCCTGCAGATGATGGTCAGCGTCTTGGTGACGACCACCGCCTCGTGCCACTCCCCGTTGGGGCCGCAGGGGGCCGAGAGAAAAGGCGTGCACTTCTTGATAATAATCGTATCGCCGGGGTCCGCGTCGTCCACCGCGGTCTGGATGGTCCCGAATTGGTCCGGCACAATTTTCGTATCTGCCAGCGCCGGGGCGAAGGCGAGAGTCAGCGCCAGGGCCGCCGACAGCGCGACAAGGCTTCCACGAACGATTCTTCCTGTTCCCATCATACCCTTCATCCTCTCTTCCTCCTCCTTTTTTGGCCTAATCCTGTGTAGGGACACCCCTCGTGGGTGTCCGGCCTTTTGGGCAGCGACCCGCCCGTCTAACCCACGGACAGGGAGTCGCAAGCGACCTTTGGTCGGCCCTGTCCCTACATAACAAGTGAACGGACACTATATTGGCCTAATCCTTTGTAGGGACAGTCCGCCTCGGACAGCACCCCGACACATTATATTCTGACGGACAAGCAAAATGCCGCTCTCACTAAAGGACAAATACATACGGTTTGGGTGGCAACTTGAGACATTATTCACGCTCCTGGGGAATTTGTCAAGCGTTTTTTGAGGTTGCGATATACACCTGGTAATCAGTGGATTTAAAGGTCGAGCTTTGTTACGTCAAAAGCGAGTTGGCTATCGGCTAGCCCTCCTGGTAGGCTGGCAACCCAGGACCGTACACCCGCCATGTGCGCCCTTGAGGAACGAAGCGGCGATAGTTGACAAAAAAGCTGCGCAAACCTATATTAGTTATTCTATTTGCTTGCGATTTTTCTCTAGAAATCGTATATTTACCAAAGGGGTGATGTAATATCACATAAAATAGTCACTCTAGAGCCAGATCATCCACCCATATTGCATTATGCGTTGTTTCTAAAGAACTTACGTTCCCATCCTCCGGGCACGCTTGTGTGAAGGGCCTCCTTCGTGGGGAGGGGTACGTAACACCGATAGGGAAAGAAGGGGGTGTAATTTGAATGCCGGGTGTCCGCATCAGGCATGGA
>CAYRXP010000402.1:0-1268 GCA_964428145.1 uncultured Enterobacteriaceae bacterium | reverse complement strand
ATTTTTTCATCGTTTTCCGCCATTTCATGGCTGAACTGCAAGTCACTCAGGACATAGGTTTTAAGTCGTTCAATGGCACTTAATTCAGGGTGCCTGATTGCCGTTCTCAAGCGATCAACACGTTCACACATGCATCTATTCGCACATTCGGCAATAATTTCCTGCTTATTCTTGAAATAACGATACAAATTTGCGGCTGACATACCACTATCTGCAGCAATTTCGGCCATGGTTGTTTTGCCATAGCCGTAGTGTCTGAAACGTGCATTAGCCGCTTCTACAATTTGAGAGCGTACATCTAGTGCCAGCTTATCTTGGGTTTCACTCATAGAGTTCGTTTATAGCAACTAATCAGTAAATATTCAATAAATTATTTACTATTCACTGATTTATTGTATGTTGTAGTCAGGATGATGGCTAATATCTAGGGTTTGATGAAGACTTGAGAGATGTTCTTATTAGAGTGCGTTGCGCGGGCCACCCCTAGCTTGACCTGGTCTGGCTCGATAAGGCGACAAAAATTATGCGTTCCCGCATAGAGTTACACCACTTAAGTGGGGCTGAGACAGAACACCTGGGCTGTAATTTTTGCATTTTTTTCAAGGTCAAAGACTTAAGGTTTGTGATTTTGACCTAATCTCCTTGTCAGGCGATACTTTCACTATTGTGCAAAAGTCTCTGATAATCAAAACATGCAAAATCTAAAGGATCTTGAATTACTGCTTGAGTCTTCAGTATCAATTATTCTTATCGAGTCACGTGAAGAGGCTCGATTGATAGAGTTATTCAAGAGAATAATCAAGAACACAGCGAAACCTTTGTTTCTTTGGACGGTTACCGAAGGTTTGAAAAGGCTGGATGTTGATATGCCTGCACAGAGGCATAACCGTAAACCTGTTGAATTACTCAGTCAGATAAAGATTACCAAGCATGAAGGTATTTACCTTTTGCTTGATTTTCACCCATTTCTAGAGGATCCACTTCATGTACGCCTGATGAAAGATATTGCCCTAAATCAGGGTAATAGTTGTCAACATATTGTTCTGATCTCTCACGATATTGAATTACCGGAAGAACTGGAGAGGTATAGCGCCCGTTTTGAATTGTCCATGCCTGATCGAAGCCAGATCGAAATGATGGTTCGGAGTGAGGCGAAAAGATGGTCAAAAAGAAATGCTGATCTACGCATTGTTGTTGATAAAAAGTTCTTGAATCAGATGGTAGAAAGTCTTATTGGTCTGCCAATCGATGATGCTCGTAGATTAATT
>CAYRXP010000401.1:0-1270 GCA_964428145.1 uncultured Enterobacteriaceae bacterium | reverse complement strand
TTGGTGGCGCCCTCGACGCGCACGTTGCGCGAGATCGTGGATCAGGTGACCCAGACCTACTGCGGCCCGGTGGGCATGGAATACATGATGATCCGCGACCAGTCCCAACGGCTGTGGCTGCAGCAGGCCATGGAGCAGACCTGGAATCGGCCCCGCTTCGACAAGGGGACGCGGCGGGACATCCTGACCATGCTCACCCGGGCGGAGCTGTTCGAGAAGTTCCTGCACACCAAGTTCGTGGGCCAGAAGCGCTTCTCCCTCGAGGGTGCGGAGACGCTGATCACCCTGCTCGACGGCCTGGTCGAAGAAGCGGCGGAGCTGGGCGTCGAGGAGATCGTGATGGGCATGCCCCACCGGGGCCGCCTGAACGTCCTGGTGAACGTGATGGAAAAGGCGCCTCAGTTCGTCTTTTCCGAATTCGAGGACGCCACCGACATCAATCCCCTGGACGGCACCGGCGACGTCAAGTACCACCTGGGCTATTCCAGCGACCGCAAGACGCGCTCGGGGCGGGAAATTCACCTGTCACTCAGCTTCAACCCCAGCCATCTGGAAGCGGTGAACCCGGTGGTCGAGGGGAACGTGCGCGCCAAGCAGGATCGCCGCGGCGACCGTGAGCGCACCCAGGTGATGCCGGTGCTGATGCACGGCGATGCCGCCTTCGCCGGACAGGGCTTGGTGCCGGAGACGCTGAACCTGTCGCAATTGGAGGGCTACACCACCGGCGGCACGATCCACATCATCGTGAACAACCAGATCGGGTTCACGACACACCCCCGCTTCGCCCGCTCCTTCGCCTACCCCAGCGACATGGCGAAGATCCTCCTGGTGCCGGTGTTCCACGTGAACGGCGACGATCCGGAGGCGGTGCACCATGTGGTCAAGCTGGCGGTGAATTTTCGGCAGACATTCCACACGGATGTCGTGATCGACATGTTCTGCTACCGCCGGCACGGACACAACGAGATGGACGAGCCCAGCTTCACCCAGCCGCTCACCTACAAGCTGATCCGCCAGCACCCGTCGACCCTGGAAATCTACTCGGCCAAGCTGCGGGAGGAAGGCGTGCTCACCGCCGAGGAGATCGCGGCGATCCAGAAGAACCATCGCACCGTGCTCGACCGGGCACTGGAGGAAACCCGGGCCAACGGCATCCGCTCCGTCACCGATACCCTGCACGGCGCGTGGACCGGGCTGGAGCGCCACGACCCGCGGCAGATCGTGGTCACGGAGGTGAACCGCGAGGTGCTGCAGGAAATCTCCGACGACC
>CAYRXP010000400.1:0-1273 GCA_964428145.1 uncultured Enterobacteriaceae bacterium | reverse complement strand
ATTGGATGGGTTGCTCATGCCAGTCGACAGTGCATTGGATCATTTACCCCTGGTAGAGTTAAGCGAGGATGCGACATATCATCTTTGCCTAGGTCAGGCAGTCTTGATGCCGTACGCGTCTGGAGAAAAACCTGGTGAAGGACTGGTTCGAATTTATGATCAAAATCGTGTTTTTATCGGAACTGGCACCATCATGGATGACGGACGTATTGCACCGAAAAGATTGCTGAAGACCGGTAACACAGCATAACTATTTGATATTTAATGATAAATAGTTCTCTTCGATACCAAGGTAGTTGCCGGAATCAGGTCGTCCAAAAACAATCCTGGCATCTTGTGAATTGCGCTTGTTCATGCATGAGAGCGCGGTTACAATACGCGCCTCATTTAGACCGAGATTATTTCAGGAGCACGGTTAAGCATGGCATTAAACACTCAGCATAAGGCTGACATTGTAAAAGAACATCAACGTTCGGATAGCGATACAGGTTCTCCGGAAGTGCAAGTTGCATTATTAACTGCAAATATCACAGAGTTGTCTGATCATTTCAAGACACACAAAAAAGATCACCATTCCCGCCAAGGCTTATTAAGAATGGTGAATCAGCGCCGCAAGCTTTTAAACTACCTGAAAGGCAAGGATGTAAGCCGTTACCGTGATCTGATCTCTAACCTTGGTTTGCGTAAATAAGATAAATAAGCAGATCTGCGTAAAATTAAGTGCGCAAAATTGGAACAAGCTTTGTTTACGTCAACCCTATTAGCAACACAACACATTTCATAAGAGGCAGGATTTCTGTAATCAGCCTTGAACAAGAATCTCGCCAAATCATTTCTCAAATCATTCAAAAATAATTTTAAGGTAAAAACATGAAAGTAGTCAGGAAAGAGTTCCAGTTCGGTGATCACACAGTTGTATTGGAGACGGGGAAAATAGCTCGACAGTCCAGCTCAGTCATCGTCAGCATGGGAGACACTGTTGTCATGGTTAACTGTGTCGCAAAGAAAGAGGCTGATCAAGGGCGTGATTTTTTCCCACTTACAGTGGATTACCAGGAACGTACCTATGCTGCGGGTAAAATACCGGGTGGTTTTTTCAAAAGAGAGGGTCGTCCGAGTGAGAAAGAAACCCTGACATGTCGTTTAATTGACCGTCCACTGAGACCATTATTTCCTAAAGGTTTTAGAAATGAGGTCCAAATTGTGGCTACAGTGATGTCACTGGATCCACAAATCAATGCGGATATCCCGGCATTAATTGGTGCCTCAGCTG
>CAYRXP010000399.1:0-1277 GCA_964428145.1 uncultured Enterobacteriaceae bacterium | reverse complement strand
TTTTCCCTGAACCGCCGTGCATCGCCAAGAACGAGAAAATATCAAAACACATTCTATATCAATATATTATATCATGTTCAACCAACTTGGTTGTTCACACGCATTCACCGTGATACAATCAAATTGCACTTACAGCGCACTTACCGAACACCTCTCCCGTTGCACTTACCAGAAAGAGGGTCACACGTGCAGGCGGCGATCAACAACAGCCTCGTTAAGGCCCTAAATCCAGGCGAGAAGCCTTACGAGGTGAGGGACACCCGGCTCAAGGGCCTGATCCTGAGGGTCCAGCCCAGCGGCGTCATGGCCTATTACGTCGAGTATGCGCGGGGGAAGCGCATGAACCTCGGCCGCGCCGATGCCGTCACGCCGGCGCAAGCCCGTGAGGCTGCCAAGCGGGTCCTCGCCGAGGCCTACAAGGGCGGAGACCCGATGGCTGTCCGGCGCAAGGAACGGGCATACACGTTCTCATCCTTCATCTCCGAGGTCTACGCGCCCTGGGCCGAAGCCACCATACGCACACCCCGGAAGACCGTCGGGCGACTGCTCGGGAACTTTCCCGACCTCCAGGACAAGAAGCTGCCCGAAATCAACCCGTGGCTGGTGGAGAAATGGCGCACGGCCAGGCTGAAATCCGGAACCAAGAAGACGACCGTCAATCGGGATCTCGACGACTTGAAATCGTCCCTCGCCAAGGCCGTGGTATGGGGACACCTGGACGTCCACCCCATCGCCTCCGTCAAGCGCGTACGGGTGGATTCCAATCCGGCTCCCCGGTTCCTGTCCGAAGATGAGCATGCACGGCTGCTGACGTCCCTGGACGAGAGAGAAAAGCGCCTACGCGGCCAACGAAACAGCGCCAATGCTTGGCGCCGTCAGCGGGGCTATCCCCTGTTGCCCGATCTGAGCACGGTGACGTTCGCCGATCACCTGAAGCCGATGGTGATCGTGAGCCTCCACACCGGGCTCCGTCGGGGCGAACTGTTCGGCCTCGAGTGGTCTGATATTCGATTAACCGAAGGATATCTGACAGTACGGGGAAGCAAGGCCAAGAGCTTCAAGACCCGGCACGTCCCCTTGAACGAAATCGCGAAGGATTGTTTCGCCGGCTGGCGGGGCCGGGCGGCCGAGAGGGAAGGGCTCGTGTTCCCGGGGAAAAACGGGAAACCTTTCGACAACGTGAACTCTGCCTGGCGGCGTACTCTCAAGGACGCCAGGATCGAAAGGTTCCGATGGCATGATCTCCGGCATACCTTCGCATCGTGGCTGGTGACGGC
>CAYRXP010000398.1:0-1278 GCA_964428145.1 uncultured Enterobacteriaceae bacterium | reverse complement strand
CTGGTTGTAGAGGTTCTGTACCCACTCGAAGTAGCTAACGACAGCGCCGCCGGCATTACCCAAAATGTCTGGAAGCACCGTGATGCCCCGTTCGGCGAGCACACGATCAGCCGCCGGGGTAGTAGGACCGTTGGCAGCCTCCGAAATGAGACGGACATCGATCCTTGCGGCATTCTTTGTAGTGATCTGACTCTCGATAGCGGCTGGGATAAGAATGTCGCAGGGCACCTCGAGGATTTCCTTGGGTCCTAGCGGTTTCGTTCCAGAAACGTTGACGACGCTTCCTGTCTCGTCCTTGTGCTCGTCAACCTTGGCTAGGTCGAGGCCATCTGGAGAGTAGATCCCACCCCGTGAGTCGGAGACGGCAACCACCCGAGCTCCCGCTTCTTGGAACAGATGGGCGGCGTTGCGACCGGCGTTGCCGTATCCCTGGACGGTCACTTCGACCCCCTTCAAACTGGTGAGACCGGGGACCCCGCCCTTTTCGATCAGGTGCTCGGTGGCATACAGCAACCCTTGAGCGGTCGCGGCCGACCGGCCCTGTGAGCCACCGAGTTCGAGCGGTTTACCGGTCACGACCGGGAAGTTGTTCTCACCCGGGTGCATCATGGCGTAGGTGTCATAAACGATCGCCATCGTCTGCTCATCGGTGTACAGATCCGGGGCAGGGATGTCGGTATGCGGCCCGATATTGTCACCCAAAGCAGCAGTGAAGCGGCGTGTCAAACTTCGTTTCTCCTTCGGCGACAGTTTTTGGGGGTCGCACTCCACGCCGCCTTTCGCCCCACCGAACGGGATGTCGACTAGGGCGCACTTCCACGTCATCCAAATGGCCAAGGCCTTGATCTCATCCTCGTCCACGCCAGGATGGAAGCGAATCCCGCCCTTGCCAGGTCCCCGCATTGTGGAGTGAAGCACGCGATAGCCCGTGAAGATGTGCACGTATCCGTCGTCCATTTCTACGGGCAGTGTGACCTTGATTATGCGTTCCGGACGGAACAGCCATTCGGCGATTCCGCGCCACCTATGTGGCTCGCGGGTGAACGGCACGGCCCTGTCGAACCGCTCCCTGGCAATGTGGAAGAGGTTGAGATCCTCATCAACTGTCTTGGCCACACGGCCCCCTTGTCACTCGATAGCCCGTGCCAAGTCGTTATGCCAGAACACGACAACCGGATGCTAACCGACCTCGGTCCTGAGCTGGCCGGACTACTTGAGTTCGCTGAATGACCCTGCTCTGACCAAGATGCGTCCTTCTCTAAGTCAGCCTCGGCCTCC
>CAYRXP010000397.1:0-1278 GCA_964428145.1 uncultured Enterobacteriaceae bacterium | reverse complement strand
GGTGATCCATTATGATGGATATCTTTTTCAATTTTGTTCAGACGAGAGGTTAATTCGTCAAGCTTTTCCATGAGCTCTTTATGGATATCACTATTATTACTCATACATTTATTACCCTTGACTGTAAGCTGTGATTTATTCATCAATACTAGCTAAAGTGTACTCGATTTTTAAACATCTTCTAGGGTATTTTTAAGCTACTATATTAAAGAACAAGTATCGTGTCACACTATAGTGATTAAAAGTCAATAGAAAAATATGTCTGATCAATTACACCAGATCAATATTGCATACATCGACAAGGAGGATCGCCTGTTGATGCGAGCAACAACCAAAAATGGAGACGAGTACAGAATCTGGTTCACACGTCGTTATTCGGGTTTGTTGATGGATATTCTCAATAAGGGTATGCATGAACGTGGGGGAATGACCGCACTGGGCTCGACGCCACAAACAACCCAGATGATAAAGGGTGGTGCGCTGGAGAAACCGTTCGAGAATGATCTCAGAAATTATCCTCTGGGCGAAAAGGGGGTGTTGGGATTTGGTATTAAGACAAATACCACTGAAGATAAGGTTTTAAATTTGCAGCTGTTACCTGAAAATGGGCAAGGGATGACTTTGAATTTGAATGATGCCTTGTTGTATATGTTTCACAACTTGCTTTCCCAGGGGATTGCCAAGGCGAACTGGGGCATAAGGCAAAACCAGGAATCAGCTGGGTCTGGCAATATTCATTGACGGATAACCGGTTAACAATACTGGGCCAGCAATACTAATTCTGACCCACATGAGCTGAATTAATAAGTTCAATGCTATAGCCATCTGGATCTTTTACAAAGGCGATTTCTACTGTACCTCCTTTGACAGGTCCTGGCTCTCGAATAATATCACCACCTGCCTGTCGTATTTCTTCGCACGTCGCATAGATATCATCAGTACCAATTGCAATATGCCCATAGGCGTTGCCGTGATCATACTCAGATGTTCCCCAATTATATGTCAACTCAATGACTGCACTATCAGACTCATCAGCATACCCAATAAATGCCAGTGTATATTCAAATTCTTTATTGTCTGATTTTCTTAATAATTTCATTCCCAGGACATTGGTGTAGAAATTGATGGAACGATCCAGATCACCAACACGAAGCATGGTGTGCAAGATTCGTTTATTCATAATTGACTCCTCATAAAATTTGTCGAGTAATTAAACCCTGAAGATATACTCTTTACCTTTTTCACGGTCGATATCTGGTGGATAATTTTTATATTTGT
>CAYRXP010000396.1:0-1279 GCA_964428145.1 uncultured Enterobacteriaceae bacterium | reverse complement strand
AGCATTGTGAATCCACATGCGGTCAAAATCGTAAGTCTTCGCCTGGGTAACACTGATTTCCTCCGAGCGAGTGGCCGGATTGCAATTCGTCAATGAGACGCAAGGGCGCCCTTGATGCGCAGGAGATGCGCAGCGCGCACCGCCACGGTCGAACAACCCGATCGTCCGTTTCGAGTCGAAAGCTCGAATCCTCTTGAGATGCAGGCACTTCCGATAAACCGGTTCCGTCATTTTCGCAGCCGCGCTGTCTGACATGGACGACAGATCGGCAGCACGCTTTCCAGGAGATCCTCTTCATGCGCTCTGCGTCCACCGGCGGGTCGGGGCGACGTTCGCCCGTCAACAACTGGGCAAGAACTGTGGCGGCGGCCACGCTGGCGCTCACCGTAAGCACTGTTGGCCAGGAGCCTTCCATCGGGTTGCCGGTGCGTATCGACATCGCCGGTGGCGCAAAGGCGGCCAACGAAACCTCCGTTTCCGTGAGCGAAACCGATCCTGGGCAGATCGTTGCCGCCTTCAACGATTGGCGCGAGTCGACCGGCAACACCGCGCGGATTCGTTTGGGTGTCGCCGTGAGTCTCGATGGCGGGGCGACGTGGTCGGACTTCCTCGTTCGCCCGCCCACGATCAACCAAAGTCTCATCGAGGGCGACGCCATGACCGCCTACGACGATCGCACCGGGGCAATGTGGGCCGGTGCGATCAGCTTCGCCCAAGACGGCGGGATCTTCGTGGCCCGCAAGGAGCCCGGCTCCGGCTCCTTCAACCCGGCCGTGATGGCGCACGTCAGTCCCGAAGCCGACAAATGCTGGATGACGGCGGGACCGCGCCCAAATGAACCCGATTCCACTCGACTTTACGTCGCTTTCAACGAGGGTGTGATCTGGTCCGACGACATGGGCGACACGTGGACCGTTCCTCAGCCGCTGGGGGCAGGCGCAGGGTTCCTGCCCCGCGTGGGGCCTAACGGCGAACTCTACATCGCCTACTGGGATGGTGGCGCCGAGATGCTCCTGCACCGCAGCCTCGACGGCGGCGCGAATTTCACCACCCATCTCATCGCTATCCGCATGGACATCTGGGGCAACGCCTCGTTCAACCCACGCTTCCCCGGCACCTTCCGCGTCGCGCCGTTGGTCTACTTCGACGTCGATCACAATGACGGGACGCTCTATGCCGTGTACTTCGATACGACTGCCGTCATAGCCGGCAACTACAACGTGGACCTCTATTTTTGCAAATCGGTCGATCAGGGCGAGACGTGGACGACGCCTGTGGT
>CAYRXP010000395.1:0-1281 GCA_964428145.1 uncultured Enterobacteriaceae bacterium | reverse complement strand
TGCTGATCGCCATCTTCGCCGTCGTGGTGGTCAGCGAGTTCGTCTCCGCCACGGTCCGCCAGCGCATCACCTGAGCCCCCGGAAGGCCGCGAAGGCGGGGCTACAGTCCCCTTTCGGGCAGTACCTCAGTTTGAAACTCTGCCGGACCAACGCCTTTGAGGTCTGCTTGTTAGCGGATCATGCCTGCTTTACGCCGAACAGCGGAAATTGGCGCAAGGTCAGCGGTACAGCCGCTTCTGAAGCCGTTATTTTGACCCCGATTTACTGTTCCCATCAAATTATCCAGATCATCATCGTCCGTACTATGAGATTCTGGAGATGTTCAAGTTCCGTCCATTATCGACGATCGCTCCGACGGAACAAAAAAAACATCGTTGTTTCGCGCTAGTTCGACCGGATGAAATCGTTGCATATCGGGGTCCAAGATGTATCCGTGATAATCAATCGACGCAAAATAGGAGAAAAGAGAATCTGGAGTGTCGCCGGCTCTAGCGAGCGCTTCGCTATTCACCTCCACCATAAGGTTGGGTCGAAAACGCAACAGGGTCTGTTCGGCACCAACAATCATGCGAAGTTCGAAGCCTTCAATGTCCGCTTTGATAAAATCAAGTCGCCTCAGGTCCTCGCTTACTGCAATTCGGTCGATGGTCGTGAGAGAGATAGAGACACTAATTGATGGGCGGCGGGCGCGTTGTTCGGTGATATCCGTAATATGACTCAACCCGTATCCGAGGCTACCGCTTTCTTTTACTGGCACGTGTAGCGTCGCCGTACCAGGCGAATCGCTTAGCCCGACTGGTAAGATGGTAATATTGCGCAACCTGTTGAATCGAATTGCGGGCCTCATGATTGAGAGGGCATACGACCCGGGCTCCACAGTGTAGACGTGCCCGTTGGGCGCCATTCGGGCAAATAGTTTGGCGAACTGACCGGCGTGCCCACCAGCATCCAAAACCACCGCATCGTCCGGGATAAAGCGTCTCAAGGGGGTGATGAGTTCGCGATGGTGCTGCTTGACACAGGACTTGAACAGATGGGCGAACCAAGTCAAACGGGCCCGGCTCGATAAGCGAGCGGAACTGGAGCCGGTGGTCATCGAATTCAACGAACTTGGTCCCTAAAATGTGACGCCGCTTCCAATGTTACGCCATCTGAGCCGATCGAACTGCAGAATGAATTGGCATCATGCGTTACCTTTGGCGCCAATATTCTTGGGGGTCACTTCAGCCTTATACCAAGGAGCGTTGATAATGACCCATAGAGACGGTTTCCCAAGGCTTT
>CAYRXP010000394.1:0-1281 GCA_964428145.1 uncultured Enterobacteriaceae bacterium | reverse complement strand
ACGTATCCATCATTATATTGAAGGGCTACCTCGACCTGAACGCCGTCCCGCTCGGATTGGATATAGGGAATTTTTTTGTGAAGCGGGCCCTTCCTCTCGTTGATATGCCCTACGAACTCGACAATGCCTCCTTTGTATTGGAACGAGTCCTCTCGCTCGCTCTCCTCGTCCCGGACACGTATTGTGAGGCCCCCAGTTAAAAATGCGAGCTCTCTCATGCGTGAGGTTATTGTGTCATATGAGAATTCGATGGAATCGAAAATCTTCGGGTCGGGGCTAAATGTAATCTTCGTACCCGTCTTTTTTGTTTTTCGGGTCTTTTTGAGGGGTCCTACGGGCTTACCTCTTTTGTATGACTGCTCCCAAATGTGCCCGTCCCGATAAATCTCCAGCGCTAGTCGCTCTGATAATGCGTTTACGACACTAACCCCAACACCGTGAAGTCCTCCAGAGACCTTGTAGCTCTCCTTGTCAAACTTTCCGCCAGCGTGAAGCATTGTCATTACGACTTCGACAGCGGGTTTTTTAACATCCGGGTGCATATCAACGGGAATGCCCCTGCCGTTATCTATTACAGTAATAGAATTGTCCACATGAATAGTCAGTTCTATCTTGTCGCACCAACCAGCCATCGCTTCATCGACAGCGTTATCAACTACCTCGTAGACTAGATGGTGTAGCCCGGTTGGTCCGGTTGAGCCGATATACATAGCCGGCCGCTTCCGAACTGGTTCCAGGCCTTTTAGGACCTGAATTTTTCGAGCGTCGTATGTCGACCCCAGTGTAGCCTTCCTAGGCTTCTTCGCTTGGCCCTTGAATTGCCCTTTTATTTTGCCTTTTTCGCTCACTCAGACATATCCTATTTGGTTAGCATTTAATTGATCTTCGCTGGTGATAAATGGTCCGACCAAGACCTAAGCGCACCCCATTGCCCAATGTGGGTCCTGGCTGATGTCTATCATCCGAACCATGATGGTGATAACGGCAGGCGCTATAACGAGTTACAACCATCAAGCGGTAGGTCTATAAGCTGAATTTAATATACCATGGCTATCCCTAGATTACCACTATTATTTTGCACTTTGGGCTATAAATATTTAGACCGAAATATCAAAGCTGATTGAATGCACTTTATACTTATAATAAATTAATGTGTTTTATCATTGTTTAGGAATGTTTATAATTAGTGCGTGTCTAATTCATAGGGTCTTTTATGCATGATTACAGATGAATATATATAATTATTATTAGTCTTTATAAATATATTAGTAATAATAAGGC
>CAYRXP010000393.1:0-1286 GCA_964428145.1 uncultured Enterobacteriaceae bacterium | reverse complement strand
GGTAAGCGCTGATCTCGACCAACGAGCCGACCTGGGCCGCCCGCTGCCTGAGCAGTTCGGCGTCGCCCACTGCGACCAGCAGCGCGGGCCATTCCAGCCGCGCCATATCCAGGCAAAGTTCCGGGCCGATGCCGGCGGGTTCGCCGGTCGTCAACAGGATGCGGGGATGGGTCAAAACAGGGGCTTGCTTACAAGCGGTATTCCACGAACGCTTCATCGCGCAGGCGCTGAATCCAGACTTCGGTTTCCTCGGATGCCCTGGCGGAGCGAATTTCCTGGACCGCCTGTTGCCGCATCAGGTCATCGGTGTTGTCGTACTCGCGGCGTTCCAGAAATTGGACTATGTGCCAGCCGAAAATACTTTTGAAGGGCTCTGATATTTCGTCGATCTCCAGCGTCGTCAGCATTTCCTCGAATTCCGGGACGAAGGAGCCGACTCTTTGCCAGCCCAGGTTGCCCCCGTCGCGTGCCGAAACCGGGTCCGCGGATACGGCGGTCGCGATAGTGGAAAATTCTTCGCCGTTGGCGATTCGCTCCTTGATATCGAGCAATTGCTTCCTGGCCGTCTGGTCATCGACGATGGCGTCCGTCTGAATCAGGATGTGCCGGCTGCGGTGCTGGGAGACCATCGATCTTTTGATTTCCGTACCGCGGATTTCGTTTACCCTGATAATGTGAAAGCCGCTCGGGTTGCGTGCCGGTTCAGAGACGTCTCCGGGTTGCATGTCGATGACGAGTTCATTCAGAAAACCCGGTAGCTGGGCGCCTTTGCGCCAGCCCAGGTCGCCGCACTCCAGTGCTTGTTGTCCATCCGAGTAAGCCAGCGCCAGTTCACAGAAATCCTCACCGGACTGGAGTCGCCGGTAAATATCGGTGGCCTTTTTCTCCAGTTGTTTGACCATTTCCGGTGTCGACGATGGTGAAACTGAAACCAGGATATGCGATAGCAGGAATTCATTGCTGGCGCTCTCGGCCATTTTCTGCGCTTCCAGGTGTTGTTCGAGCTCTTTCGGCGAAACCCGGATGCGACGCAGGACGTCGCGCTGCTTTAGCAGGTCGATGATTATCTCTTCGCGCATTTCCTCGCGGAACACGCGGTAATTGACCCCGGTTTTTGCCAGTTCCGCCGGCAGCTCGGCAAAAGACACTCCGTTTTGCGCGGCGATCCTCTCGAGATAAGAGTTCAACATCTGGTCTGAAACGGCGATGCCTGTCTTCGCCGCGAACTGGGACTGAATTTTTCTGACCACGAGCCGGTCCAGCACCTGCTGCCGGACGATGTTCAT
>CAYRXP010000392.1:0-1287 GCA_964428145.1 uncultured Enterobacteriaceae bacterium | reverse complement strand
TCGGAAATCACCGCCAGCGTGCAGCTCGCGGCGTGTACGTCCATGCCGATGTACCTTTCCATCGGTGCCTCCTCTCGTTGGGTGTTGCCGGTTGCCCAACTCGAGGATGTCCGATGAGGCCGGGAGGCACCAACCTGCTTGATTCCAGGGGCTTACGTCGCTGCTCGCAGGCGCCATACCCTTATGATGCTTATCAACTGATTTGCGGTGTTTTCGTCCCTTGGTGGAGTGGCGGTCCTGCGCTTCCGTTACGCGTGGGAGCCTGGTTCTGGTGGAGTGGAGCGGGGACGATAGAGAAATAACTCAGAACCGATACTCGAATCCCCACCCGATCGAGATGTAGTCGAGATCTTTCAATCTGCCGACGGGGAGCACGTAGTCGACCCCCACGGTCACGACCACGTTCTTCGTGGCGTAGAGATCGATGCCGCCCCGAAGCGCATCGTGAACTCGTTTAGGGTAATGCTCCCGGGAACTTCTCGCGATTTAAATTCCGCGGTCATGACGCCCCCGCCAACGAGCAGGAAGGGCTGGTAGCGCCCGGTCAGGATGTATCCCTTCATGTTGGCCGTGACCACCAGGGGCTCGATGTCGATCTCGGTATTGCTGAAGCCGGCGACCGAGAGATCGGCCTCGAAGCCGTTGAGCCATTCGACCTCGACCTCGGCCGAGAACCAGCGGTGACAGCGGTAGCCCGCTCGTCCGTTGATACCGAGGCTGTCATCGACGGAGAGGGAGGCGGTGGGTCCCAAAAGCTTCTGGAAATCCGATTCCGCGTCGTCTTTGAACGTCTCGATCGCGTAGCTCCCCGCCACACCGATCAGCCAACCCCGTCGGGCGAACTCGTCCTGTTTCGCGTCCTCGCCCGCAGTCAGTGCGAAACTCGCGCACACGAGGCTCGTCAGCGCAGCGGTTGCCAGGCCCGCGACGATGGTCCGGGTGCCGTCGGCTCGCGCGGAAACCGGGTGAGCCGCGAGTGCGAGCCCCATGAGTACGATCGCTGTTGCTCGTTTCACGACTTGCTACCTCCCGCTAAATCTCTAAGGCGCGGGTTCGCCCCTGCGCGGTCCCTACCAGGCAGACCGGGCAGCGACGGCGCGCGCTCAAGGCGCCCTGTCCGCGGAACCCTACATCTGAGCCGTCCGTTTCGCCATCCAGTAAGCCGTCAGCCAAGTTCGGACAGATCGGCCAGATGCTCTAAGAGAGTGTTACGGGTTCGGCTAGCCACTCCCCAGATCTCGTTCTCTGACACACCTCTCAGTACTGAGTAGGTGACGAGCCCGGCGT
>CAYRXP010000391.1:0-1292 GCA_964428145.1 uncultured Enterobacteriaceae bacterium | reverse complement strand
CAAGGGAATGAGCGCCAGCCCGAAGCTGGTGTCCCGGCGGCGGCTGAAAAGCTGAGGCTCCGGGCCCCTGTCTTTGCCAAACTGGCCGTCAGCGGACTTCGACCTCGCGGACGACGGAGATGATCTTCTCTTTTGCGCCGCCCTTGTCGCGCACCAGGGTGATGTCGCCCCGATACGTGCCCGGCGGCAATAAACGAGACTTCCTTTTCTTGCCGGTAAAGACGAAACGCCGGGCCTGGGTCTTGTCCACGGTTGTCGAGCGTTCGACGACGGTCCGGCCGTTGGGGGCGGTGATGCGCAAGCTCAGGATATCGCCGGCCCGGGGCCAGAACATATCCACCCACAGCACCATGGCCGGCGCGGTGCGCGACATCCGCGGGGCGGAAAAATCGCCCCGCCTTGCGGCCCGGGGGGACGGCCGGCCGGGAGCGAAACCGGCGTTGTAGAGGGCCGTCGTCTCCCCCGTCAGCCGGCTCAGCGCGTCCTGCCGCCAAAGGGGGGCAACGCCTAGGCCGCATTCCCGTTGCCGCCCCACCCCGGCGAACGGATCAATCACCCGCTTGCCAAGGCGCACGGCCAGATGGACGTGGGGGAACTGCGCCCGGCCCGAGTGGCCGACCAGGCCCAGCTTCCGCCCCCGTTCGACCCTTTCGCCCTTTTTGACGGCGAGGCTGCCCCGGCGCATGTGGCAATACTGGGTTTCCCAGCCGCCGCCGTGGACGAGGACGAGGCCGTTGCCGCATTCCCGCCCCTCGATGGAACCGCTGCCGGGGAGGGTGAAGTCGACGTCCTCCATGCCGTCGCGTAACCCCTTGACGATGCCGGGCGCCGACGCCACCACGTCGATGCCCTTGGCCATCACGGCCAGATCGCGGATGGCGATGTCGGTGCCCTTGTGGCCGTCGTAGGTCATTTTCCCGCAGGCGTAATCGCGCCGGCCCGGTCCCGGATCGACATCGACGAGATTGACCAGCCAGCAGTCCTTCCCCGGCCGGCAGCGGATCGGAAGGCCGAGGGCGGGCGGTTTGGCCTCCGCGCCATGGGCCGGAAAGGTTGCCGGCCCCAACCCCGCCAGGAAAAAGCAGACGGCGGCAAAAACGGCGGATTTCGGCGCGGATCGGGTGAATTCCATCCCTTTACCCATAGCAGGCCCAGGGTGCTATGATAAGGCTTGCTTGCGGCGCCTTCATGAAAGACATATATTGCAGTGCAATACATTGTTTTGCGCCGCACAAGCGGCGTTTCAACGAGGACGGAGTCAAAGCCGATGGAACCCGCCAAAAGCACTCATG
>CAYRXP010000390.1:0-1293 GCA_964428145.1 uncultured Enterobacteriaceae bacterium | reverse complement strand
CATCAGAGATAAAGTGTCGGTGCAGCTTAAGGCGGTATGAGTCGCCGTCTGCCGATACTCACGCCCCGCAAGGTCATCCAGGCGGTTGAGCGGGGCGATTTTTTTGTCCAATCCCCTTAGTATTAAAACGGTTGGCCCTGAAGGATGGCGAGGAGGTTTTCGGTAAATGCGCTACGGGGGAGCACCGCGCCGCAGCCCGCCTCTTCGGCCGCTTCTATGAGATGGGTGTCCACATGCGAGCAGTAGCCCACGGTGGGTATGGGAGCGAGGGCGCCGTCGGCCGCGAGGTCGCCCAATAGCTCAATCGGCTCAAGGTGCTCGGCGTTGAGGTCTAGCACAATGAGGTCAGGGGTGTTCTCACGGGCTTTGGCGACTAGATCGTCTTTGGAGAGGCAGCAGACCACCGTTGCCCCGACGCCTCTGGAGGCGGTATCGAGCTTGCTGGCGAAGAGGAGGTCGTCCACCAAAGCGTATACGGTCCGGCTCACCGTTGTCTCCTATGACTCGCGACTATAGGGGACGTGACATCTCCTTCAAAGGTGGGCCAGCGACCCGGAGCCGTCAAGAGGCTAGGTCCATCTACCCGACATCTTGTCCCCACCCCATATTATTGGTACACTCCATCACTCGGCCCGCGAGGGCCAACGGACACATTCAGGGATTCAGGGAATCAGGGAGGAAGACATTCATGTCCATCACGCGTGTCTGGATTGAAAAAGGCTGCATCACCTGCGGCGCCTCGGAGGCCAACTGCCCGGAGGTCTTCAATGTCGAATACGACCAAGGAACCTCCAGAGTCATCGAGGGCATTGATTTCGCTCCATACGTGGAGCAGATCAAAGCCGCCGCCGAGGAATGTCCTGTTGACGTGATTAAGTACGAGTAGGACTAGACCGGACGAGCAGAAGCCTGCTAGCCATCCGTCCGTCACACCTTAGACACATTAGACATATTTAGACACGTTGTACATCTGTCCATGCGCGACCAACAGAGCCGTTATGTCTTTATATTCAATCGGTTATTAGATATTAAGGGTGTCCAAAACGTGTCCAATTTCGGATAGGTGTCTAAGGGGCGACCTCGACCACACAGGATATGTACAGGTTTATGCCCTGTCCCAAAAACGATTACTTCTTCCTCTTCGCAAGGCGGTTTTTGGCGGCGCTCAGGCGCTTAGGGATGACGTGGTTGTCAGGGTACCGCTCAGCCAGGGCCCGGTAGGCCTCAATGGCCTCTGGGAGTTTCTCTTGCTCCTCCAGGCAGGATGCCGCCGAAAGCCCGGCGTCGAGACGC
>CAYRXP010000389.1:0-1294 GCA_964428145.1 uncultured Enterobacteriaceae bacterium | reverse complement strand
CCAGAGCCGGAAGCAGTGGCCGTATTGATCCCTGATCGGCCTCATGGTGAATATGTTTTGTTTTGCAGAGAGCATGATCCAAAAAAAGAAACCTGGGATGGGAAACGTGCTGGCCTGGAAGGAGCTTGCAAGATTTATGGCGCAGATGATGCTTTTCCCATCGAAGATATGGATGATATCTTGCCCAATATGCTTGAAGATAGAGAGCGTATATTTTATACCATGGGGCATGATGCAGTTTTTGATCAGCGTGTTCTGGGCTGGGTGAATGAGGTTCGGGATAAGGCGCGTACAGGTGTCAATGCGCCGAATGAGTTCATCTCACTAACGCATATTCTGCATGACATGCGACTTTATAAAAGCCGTCAGGAAATTTCAGCAATGCGTAAGGCAGCCAGGATTTCGGCTAATGCACATAAAAGTGCAATGCAGATATGCCAGCCGGGCTTGATGGAATATCAACTTGAAGCCGAAATTGTTCATAAGTTTATGCAACAGGGGGCCAGGTTATCTGCCTATCCTTCGATTGTTGGTGGCGGGGCAAACAGCTGTATTCTGCATTACACAGACAATCAAGATGAGCTCAAAGACGGCGACATTTTACTGATAGATGCCGGTGCTGAATATGAGGGCTATGCAAGTGATATTTCGCGTACATTCCCTGTTAATGGAAAATTTACCAAGGCACAAAAAGAGATCTACGAGGTTGTTTTGAGTGCACAGTTGGCCGCGATAGAGCAGGTAAAACCGGGCAATCACTGGAATGATCCCCATGAAGCCGCGATAGAAGTGATTACTGAGGGACTGCTTACCTTGGGTATTCTTAAGGGCAAGGTGAGTACGCTGCTTAAGGATCGCGCCTACGCCAAATATTATATGCATCGTACCAGTCATTGGCTGGGCATGGATGTACATGATGTTGGCGATTACAAAGTGGGTGGCGATTGGCGAATGTTGGAACCGGGCATGGTCCTGACAGTTGAACCAGGATTGTATTTACCGGCCGGGTCAAAAGGGTTGGCAAAAAAATGGTGGAATATCGGTGTCAGAATCGAGGACGATGTTTTGGTGACTAAAGGTGGACACGATGTGCTTAGCAAAGATATGCCAAAAACAGTTGCCGAGATAGAAGCGTTAATGTCGAATGTTGTCTGAGCCTAATTCAAGATTGTGCTCCAGGATTGTGAAACATTATTATGAATCATGACTATGACATTATTATCATCGGTGGTGGCGCAGTTGGTGCGGCATTAGCCTGTGCCTTAAGCAGCAGCAATCTCACGATAGCCGTAAT
>CAYRXP010000388.1:0-1294 GCA_964428145.1 uncultured Enterobacteriaceae bacterium | reverse complement strand
GGGTTTTCTTCAGCAAGACCTTCCTTGGCAAACTGCTCGAAGTTCCGATGCCAGGCGAGCATGGTCTTATCGTAGTTCGCACCGATGTTCTGCACGTCTTCCAGGACGAAAATATTGGCGATTGCATCCGCGAGGTCTCTAAGCTCGGGCAGATAACTGTTGGGAAAGATATAGCGTCCAATCCATCGATCCTGCACGTCGGCAATTCGGCCGATGGTGTGCAGAAGAAACAGACCATCCGGCGCCAGAACCCGGTCGATAAATTGCATGAAACTCCGGTAATTAGGTTTTCCGACATGCTCGAACATGCCTATCGAAACGACTTTGTCGAATGTACCAAGGTCATCCGGTCGAGCATCGCGATAATTCAGAAGCCGCACTTCGACCGGCAGATCTTTGGTGATGCGTTCAGCATATTCGCACTGCTGCTCCGAGATCGTAATGCCGATAACCTCACAGCCGTAGTTTTCCGCCGCGTACTTCATCATCGATCCCCAGCCGCATCCGACGTCGAGCAGCCTGTCGCCTTCTTTGAGGTCAAGCTTGCGGCAGCACAGGTCCATCTTGTTCCGCTGAGCTTCATCGAGATTGTCGGCATCGCGCCAGTAAGCGCAAGAGTACGCCATGGTCGGACCAAGCATCCGGGCAAAGAATTCATTGCCGAGATCGTAATGCTGTTCCGCAACGGCCATGCTGCGGTGTCCTCTTTGCCGATCGAGGAGTACCTTTTGCAGATGATCCAGCCGGAGTCGCCAGTTTCTGGCAAACAGGTCCGAAAGTTTAGAACTGAGTACGCGCACAGTAAGCTCATCGAGGCGCTCGCAGTCCCACCAGCCATCCACGTAACTCTCGCCCGCACCCAGCGTGCCGTCTCTTATGAAGCGGTCAAAAAAGCGCGCATCATGAATGGTCATATCCCACGGTTCAGAGCCGTTTATCCGTATGCCCACCTCGCGGAGCATCGGTTCAAGCAGTTTCTGACTACGCGAAGACATAATATTGAAGCGGCCGCTGTGAGATACGTACCATCGATCGCAGGCCGCGTGACCGAAGAACCACGGCAGTATCGGTCGGCTTCGAGGATTTTGTCACGGCTGCTCCTTCGGTTTTTGTAGTCATTTCCGGTCTCCCGCGCAGCGTTTTTCATCGGTTTCTGGCTACTTCGGGGAGCCTTCCGTGGCTTCTCGGAGGAAGCGAGGACAGGTCGCTTTCCGTCCTCGTCTTTCAGTGGGTTTGGCTCTGTCGGTGTTACCTCCTAAGCGTAGTAGAAGATTGGTTGATTCGCCCCAATAAT
>CAYRXP010000387.1:0-1298 GCA_964428145.1 uncultured Enterobacteriaceae bacterium | reverse complement strand
TAGCCATAAGCGGACGACCCGTTTCGTGTCCCCGCGCCGTCGTTACTATGCCGCGGGCTCCCAGCCGGCGGCGATAATCTCGCGCATGGCCTTGATTGCCGGGTTGGCCTCTCGGTCTCGGCGCCAGACCGTGACCAGCTGCCGGGCAAGCGGCGGTGAGAGCGGTAGCGCCTTTAGGAGGCCCTGGCCGAGTTCCTTCGTGACTGCGATCTCGGAAATGATTGCCCAGCCGAACCCGGCCATGACAAAGCCTTTCAGTGCCTCGGAGAGGTCGACATCGAGGATCTCGGGTGGAGCGTCGGCGGGCGAGCAGCCGGCCTCCAGCCAGGCATCGATGTTTTCGCGCAACCGGTGATGGCGCTGGGGGAGGACCAGCCGCCGTCCAGCTAGGTCTCGCGGCCGAACGGCCGTCAGTGCGGTTTCGTCTGTCGGCGGCAGGATGCAGACCTGGGTGTCCTCGAAAAAGGGCTCCTGGTCCAGACGCGGGTCGGAAATCGGCGCTGCGGCGACTAGCATGTCGAGCGAACCGTCGACCAAGCCGGGGATGAGTTCGCGCACGGTCCCGGTCATCAGCTCGACCTCGACCTTCGGGTGCAGGTCGGCGAAGTGGCTTAAGAGCCCAGGCAGAAGGTAGATCGACGGCGCGCTGCCGGCGCCGAAGACGAAGCGGCCGGTGATCTCGCCCCGCATGTCGGCGATCCGCTGGAGGGTGCTGTTGAGCATGGCTAGGACGTCGTCGGCGCAGGCGAGCAGGATTTCACCTTCAGGCGTCGGCCGGGCTGATTTTCCGATTCGCTCGACCAGGAGCACGCCGGTCTCGTCCTCAAGTTGGCGAATCTGGTTGCTGACCGCCGACTGGGTCAACAAAAGCTCGCGTGCCGCGGCGGAGAAACCGCCGGTGCGGCAGACGGCACGGAGCGCGCGAAGGCGCGACAGTGAGGGAAGGATTGTCGGCATATCAATTATCTAAATGATTATCACAAGAATACTAAATTTTTCTTCTGGTTCGGTCCAGTGTAAATAACGACCCATCGATGAAACCAGCGTCTGGGACGACCGGACGCCCTCTGAAAAAGGAGAATCCCGGTGACCTGCTACAACACTCCCACCCGCCCGGCCGACGCCGGTGCCCTGGCCCCCACCACCGCCTTCATCAAGGAAATGTATGGCCAGGATTTAGCCCTCCGGGCCGGCTCCCAGGACGACTCTCCGCCCTTCCGGTTCGCCGACACCGATGTGCTCGACCGGGTTGATCCTTTGACCATCCTCATCGAGGCCCGCACCATGCAACAGCGGGA
>CAYRXP010000386.1:0-1299 GCA_964428145.1 uncultured Enterobacteriaceae bacterium | reverse complement strand
TGACGAGGCGGGCGTCATATTCCTCGACGTCGCCGCGGGCCCGGATCCAGGCCTCGCGGTGGCGCGGCAGCCCGGCCTCGATGTCGATGGCCTGGGCGGGGTCCGTATAGGGTCCCGAGGTGTCATAGACGACCAACGGCGGCTCGTCGGCGGTTTCGTGCAGCGAAATCTCGCGCATCGGCACGCGGATTTCGGGGTAAATCACCCCTTCGAGGTAAATCTTGCGGCTCGCCGGCAGCGGACCGGTGGTGATGTCGGAGGTCTCTGGTTTCTTTGGGGACTTGGTGATGATGTTCATGGCGCGGACTCCTTTCCCTTCGCCGGCATGATCCGGATCAGGTTCGTAGGGTCGCCGCGCTGCCCCCGGGCGGTTCATCGCCTGTTTTCGTTTCGGGTGCCGTCGGCTTCTCAGCCCCCTGTCGGGGCTCCCCTCGGAACATCTTCAATGTGGGCCTTGCCGGCGTCATCGTCAAGGGGCGCGGGGGAGGCCGTGAGGCCGGGGGTGTCCCCGGGAAAAAATAACGGGCAAAACCGAAAGGGCGGGCTTAATGGGGCCCGGCGGCGGCGGGGCCGGAAACCGGGCCGTGGAAGCCGAGACCACGGGCGAGGTTGCGGTTGATCTCGATCAGGGCATCCAGGTGCTTAGGGCTCGGGTCGCCGAGGGCCAGGATCGTCTGGCGGTCGACGAACAGGCTGAGGGAAAGGAGGTCGTCCCGCAGATTATCGGGCAGGGCGTTGGCGTCGCCGGACAGGTCGGCCTGGAGGACGGTCCACAGCGTCTGGTTAAAGGTCAGCGCCGTGGCGTAGGCGGCGTAGTCGTGCTCGACGCATTGGCGCGCCTTGTCGAGAAGCATCGCCGCCTTGATCAGGGCCTGCGCTTCGGCCTCGGTCGGGGTGACCGCCAGGTGCTGCACCATCTGATAGGTTGCGAGGTTTTCCCGGGACATCAGGTTGGGCCTTTAAAACAGTTGCAGGATGGCCTGCTGGCTCTCGTTGGCGATGGTCTGGCCGATCAGGCTGAGCTCGGTCCTCAGCCGCAGCGCCAGCAGCTTCGCCGCTTCCTCGTTGAGGTCGGCGTTGACCAGGTTGCCGGCCCCGGTCTGCAGCGTGTTGGCCAGATTCTGGGTGAAATCCAGCCGGGTGTTCAGCACGCCGACGTTGGAACCCAGCGTCGAGCTCGTCGAGCGGAGCGTACTGATGGCCTGATCGAGCCCGGCGATGGCGGCGTCGATGTCGGCGTCGGTGGCGAAATTGTTGAACGACCCGGTCGCCGTGCCGATGCCCAGCGATGCGGAGTCA
>CAYRXP010000385.1:0-1300 GCA_964428145.1 uncultured Enterobacteriaceae bacterium | reverse complement strand
TTGGCTTTCAGCTCGGTTTTCAGGTGCGGCGTCAAATTTTGCTGTTTTTGCAAAAGGAGGCCTTGGACAGCTTCCGCGCTTCGAGCAACTGGGAAATTGGCGTTGATGGCAGCGTAACCCTGGTGACGCTTGATGCCGGCGGCGAAATCTCATCGGAAACCTTTGACAGTCCGGTCATCGCCTTTGTTTTCGGCGGCAAGGGCCTGATGTACAATCTGACCTTGGAAGGCAACAAGATTAGCAAAATTGACCCGAAATGAGTTCTAACGGACCTCTCAAGAGCAAGCCGCGTCAGGCGTTACGCGCTACCTCCCTTTCGGCGAAGCGGCCGGCAAGGCGCCAGATGACGGCGGCGGCGGCGATCGCCACATAGCCGTCGATCGCGTAGTGCCAGGCCAGGTGCACCGAGCCGACCAGCACCATCGCCGTAAAAGCCCACATGACATATCCGAAGAGCCGGTGGATACGATAGGCGCTCATTGCGATCAGCGCCGTAACCGCCACATGAAGGCTGGGCATGGCTGAAATGCCGGAGCCGTAGGTAGTGTCCTGGTCGGTATAGAAATTCCACAACATCTGCTGCACCTCGAGGACCGGCAGTCCGCTGGCAGCGCCGCCCAGGCGGGCCGCCGCGTCGATCTCATAGAGGCGGGTCATCAGCGGCACAAAGGGATCGGCCAACCCCGTCACATCGCCGTAATAGACCGGTCCGGCCGACGACAGGGCCAGGGCCGCCAATGATCCCAAAAGCGCCCACAAAAGAATAAACGACAAGAGGAACTGAAGCCGGTGCGCGCGCTCGGCGAGATTGATCAGATGCCAGATCATGGCCGCCCACATGACCAGGAACCACAAGTGATAGAAGGTGTTGATCACCAGGCTTGCGGTCTGGCCGCCAAACAAGGCGTGGGTGATCTCGAAGGGGTGCCAGCCGAAATGCAGGATCTTATCGGCACTCATGAAGGCCGGGTCGAGATAGAAAGGTACAACCTCCGGAATCATGCTCTTAAACGAGGTGAAGGCGGACATGAAAAAGGGCATCGAAAGGAACGGCACGACGAGATTCATAATTTGCCGCGGGGCTAGGAGGTAGGTCTGGACCAGGCGCCAGATTCGCTTCAGTGGTCGCCGCTCGCGGGCCACCAGCGGCAGATAGATGACATAGCCGATGAGAATCAGGACAAGCGAAACCACAGCGGCGGTGAGCGAGCGGGACGGATAAAGCAGCAGGCGGTAAAACTCCTCAAGGCCGGCCAGTTCCGAGATCAGCCAGGTCAGAAGCACGTAGATCGCCACCAAG
>CAYRXP010000384.1:0-1301 GCA_964428145.1 uncultured Enterobacteriaceae bacterium | reverse complement strand
TTTCTGCCTTCCCCAGGAGAAACAAGGTGCCCCAGGAAGTTCTGGACAGGCTCCAGCTGGAGAAGTACGTGAATTTAGATAACCTTTGAAGGGGGAGTTGGAACATGACCAAAATCAAAGAGCTCAGTGGACTCAGCGCTATCATTGAACGTTATAAGGAGAAAGGTGAGGTCGTTGAGATCGAAAAAGAGAGGTTGACTCGGAGTGCGAGTTAACCGGCATTATCTCAAAATTGAATTCACTTCCACGGACCCCCGGAGTCGTTTTCAAGAATGTCAAAGGATATGACTTCCCTTGTGCGGCGTGCCTTCTCTCTGAAAAGGATAGAACTCGCGAAGTCCTCGGACTTCCGGTTTCGCCTCGGGAGTTTAAGGAGGCTTTCATCGAGGCTACCGGGAACCTCATCCCTTCTGTCCAGGTCCATGAGGCGCCCTGTAAAGAGCAGGTTTACACCAGCGACTTCGATGCCCTCCAGATGGTCCCTTCCGTGCAGGTTACCCCTCATGACGGTGGGAAATATTTCCAGCCTCTGATTATTTCCAAAAATCCGGATACGGGAGTCCAGAATGTGGCCATCAATCGGGCCATGCTGCTGAAGGACAATACCGTTGTTTTGAATGTGAGAAACGAGACCGGGGTGGGCAACAACTTTGGAAAGTGCAAGAGAGAGGGAAAACCCTTTGAGGTGGCCCTGGTCATGGGGGTTCCTCTTGATCTGTATATCTCCGCGGCTACCAAGCTTCCCCTGGGTCAGCTTGAACTGGCTCTTGCCGGTGCCCTGAGAAAGAAACCGGTTGAGGTCATTCAATGCGAAACCATCGATCTAGTCGTTCCTGCTGAAGTAAGTTTTGTCATCGAAGGGGTCATTGAGCCGCCCTATGATCTAGCCTCCGAGGGACCCTGGCCCGAGTTCTTGAAGGCTTTGAGCATACCCCAACGGAAACCTATTTTGAAGATCCAGGCCCTCAGCTTGAGGGAAGATGCGATTGCTTATGTGGTTGTGGCGGGGACCAAAGAGAGTTTCAATTTCAGGATCTCCAACGACATTGCCTTTGAAGGCACTTGAGCCCAACTTTGTGATGGATGCGACCCTGACGCCCGGGTCGGCTCACTGGCATCATGGGATCATCCAGGTGAGAAAAGATGATTACGATCTGGAAGGTCTTCAACTCATGTGGCCATGGCGGCGTTTGGATTTTCCGTTTACCTGGAGACCATTGCGGTGGTTGATGAGGACGTCGATATTCTGGATATGGACGAGATCGAGTGGGCTGTAACCACCCGCTGTAACCCTTCAGAGC
>CAYRXP010000383.1:0-1302 GCA_964428145.1 uncultured Enterobacteriaceae bacterium | reverse complement strand
CGAAAGACGGTGACGCGACTGCTCACTAGGATCATCGGGACGGCGGTCATCCGCTGCCCCTAACCGAGCACGTCGCGCTTACGCTCGGCGAAGCCTCGATGGGATGCACGAGGTCGTTGACCGGTAGTCCGAAGTGCTGGAACGTATGCGGGCAACGGAAGTGCCTGAACGCTCCGCGGGGTCAGCTGCTGCTCCGACGGTTTCGAGGGTAGCTGCGTGGGAACGCAGATCGGACGGCGCTGGCGTAGGATAAGGCCGCGGCACCTCAGGAGCGGACGATGCTGAGCATAGACGAGAACGAACGTCTGACGCGCGTGGGCCCCGGGACCCCGGCGGGGGAGCTGCTCCGGCGCTACTGGCATCCCGTGGCCGTCGCGAAGGAGCTCACGGACGAGAACCCCACCAAGTTCGTGCGGATCCTCGGCGAGGACTTGGTGCTCTTCTTGGACAAGTCGGGCCGCGTCGGGCTGCTGGCAGACCACTGCTCACACCGCGGCGCATCACTGCTGTACGGCCGGGTGGAGGAGCGCGGCATCTCCTGCGCCTACCATGGCTGGCTCTACGACTGCGACGGCAACATCCTCGAGACTCCGCCGGAGCGCAACGACGCCATCATGCGTTCAGTGAAGCACACTGCCTATCCAGTCCAGAGCCTGGCCGGCTTGTACTGGACCTACATGGGGCCGCAACCCGCGCCCGTCAACACCCCCTACGACGTCGTCGCCCGCAAAGACGGGACGCGGCGGATCACCGTCCACCCGATGCTGGACTGCAACTGGTTCCAAACCATGGAGAACGCGGCCGACCCGACGCACGCGCCTATCCTCCACCAGGACCACTCCGGTCAGACGGCAGTCCCGGTCAACACGACCCGCGGTTTCATCGACGACCAGCCGAGCTTCGACTTCTGGCCGGTGGAATACGGGATCATGAAGCAGCGCAACTTCCTGAACGGCGAGAGCGACCAGCACCCACTCGTCTTCCCCAACATCCTGCGCTCTGGCGGCACCTTCCAGATACGCGTGCCCGTCGACGACACGCACACCTGGCGAGTCGACCTGAATTTCCAGGCGAGCGACGACGGCAGCAGCGACCCTTCCGCCGTCGACCCGCCGGTGCGCTACGCGGAGCCCTACAAGGACCCGCCCGATGCGCTACACCCATTCACGCGGATGCAGACGAACACGGTGCCGCAGCAGGACCATATGGCGTGGGAGACCCAACGGTCTATCAGCGACCGGACGGCCGAGCACCTAGCCGATGCGGACCGGGCCATCGTGTTCCTGCGACGGCTCACCATGG
>CAYRXP010000382.1:0-1316 GCA_964428145.1 uncultured Enterobacteriaceae bacterium | reverse complement strand
GGGCACCTGACGACCGCCTACGAGACCTACGAACGGCTGTACAATCGCCCGGCCTACAAGACCGGTCTCTCGGCCTTCTGGCTGGGCAAATCGCGCTTGCAGGAAGGCAAATACAAGGCGGCCGAGGAACATTTTCTCGACGCGCTCCGCTTGTTCGAGGAAACCTCACCGCTTGGCCACGAACTGCAATTGATGGCCCACGGGTTTCTCATCGCGCTCTACGAAGAGCGCGGCAAGAGCAGTCAGGCTGATGCCCATGTCAGGACTGTTGCGCTTTTGCGGCCGAGCGAAGGCGTAGACGGCCATAAGCCCCTGTACAAGTTAGCGCCGGTCTATCCGAGATCGGCCCGTGTGCTGGGCCGCGAAGGGTTCGTCCTAGTCGAGTTTACAGTCACCACCCGGGGCACGGTGACCAACATCAGGGTTTTGGAATCCGAGGGCGGCAAGGACATCGAGGATGCCGCCCTCGAAGCCATCAAATCGTACCGCTACGCGCCGGCGATCCGGAACGGAGAGCCCGTCGAAACCAACGGTGTTCAACATCTAACCACTTTTAGTATCGCCGACTAGACAGCAATCATCGCAGTTCTGATTTTGATTGTGTTGCAGCTAATGAGGAAAAGCGAAGGGTAATCAGCGCGAGTTAAAAATGGCTATTTGCTCATTCAGGGCCGTTTCTAAAGCCACGAGTTTATCGATAAGAGCGTTAAACTGCGCCGCCCACCGGACTTGCTCCGCCTGCGTTAAGCTTTCAAAAATTTCGTATCTTTCGCCCTCATTGCAGTCGAGAAATTCGTTAACCTCTTCGCTGTAGGCTTTCACCTTTTCGATGGCCGAAACCATTGCGCGTTGAGTCGCAGTCGCGCCATCGGGAATCTTCGGAGCCGAGGTTTGCAATTGGCCGCAATCCGGCGCACTTATCAAAGCCAAGACCTCCGTATGTCTGGCCGACGCCCAAAGAAAAAACGAAACAAGAATGAAGATTGAAAGATATCTCATTGTATCGATAGTCCCCCTCCGGACTCGCGCCACGGGGGCTACAGTATGCCTCAAACTCGAGGCGCGCGCAATTCCTGGCACGGCTGGCGGAAGGGAGCGACCGCACTTAGGGTGGGGCTTTCAACTTACGCCAATTCTATGTTAGGTTAAGCAATTCAACGTTGTGCAATTTCTGGGTAGTAAATGGAGCGACCCGTGAATCGAAGATTGCTAGGCTTTATGCTTGCGGCCCTTTTGGCGCTGACGGTGATGGGCGGCGCTAAGGCGCTCGCGGCGAGCGACCAGGATGACCAGGCAAAGTTCCAGGCCGCTTATAG
>CAYRXP010000381.1:0-1318 GCA_964428145.1 uncultured Enterobacteriaceae bacterium | reverse complement strand
CGCGGCCACGTCGAGGTCGAGCAGGTTGCTCCGCGCGGCCTCGGCGTTCTCGATCGCCGACGCCAGGTTCGCTCTGGCGAAGCTCAGCCGGTTCTGCGCCGCGCCGACGTCGGAGCGCGACTGATTGAGCGTGTCGATCGCCGCCGATATGGCGGTCGAGGCCGTCTCGGCGTTGGCCGCCGTGTCGATCTTATTTGAGCTGATCGACAACGCACTGGCGCTCGCCGCGTTCACGTCGAAGGAGAGCGAGTCATACGTCTGGTTGCCGGTGCCGACCTTGAATTTGAAGGTGGTCTTGGTCGCATCGCCGGTCTGATCGGCGAAGACGACGTTGTAGAAGTTACCAAGGTTTACGGTTTGGTCTTCACTGTTGCCACCGTCGGCCCCGCCCGTCCCTCCGATCACGATTTTCAGCGTGATCGTGTCAGTCACCGACACGCCGTCGGCATCGGTGCCGGCCCGGGTCAGGACCACTGTGACAGTGCTCCCGTCAGTGGTCAGATCGACGCCGGCCGCAATGAAGTCATTACCGGTAGCCACAAGCGTGATAGTCGACGCTGAGCCGTCGGTAAACGTTTCGACTTTGAACGTCACGTCGGTGTTGTTGCCCAGGTCGGTGATCCCGGTTGTCGACTTGAGATCTATCGAATCGATGGTGATGCCACCGGCGGCCACGACCAGAGTACCGGACGAACCAGCAGCCAGTGCGGTTGAGGCCGTGGTGGCGAGGTCCGTATCGACGAAGCTGCCGCTTAACGTGAGCGTCAGGCCCAGCTCCTCGAAGCGGACATCGGTGGTTGCCCCGTTGGCCTGGCCGGCAATGGCCGTCGCATCGATGGTCACGGACGACACCACGCCGGTGTCGAGGTTCCGAATCTGCATGATGTCGGTCGCGGCAGTGAAGGTGATCTCCAACGGAGAATCCGCCGCGTCACTGTCGAACTTGAACGTTTTGAACCCGTCCTCGACACCCAGATTGTTGTTACCAGCACTAATGTTTAAAGTGCCGAGCGACGTGGTCGCCCCACCGGCGATCAACTGCGTGCCGTTGAACTCCGTGTCGTCGGAGATACGGGTGACTTCGTTCTTTAGCGCCTGGAACTCCGAGTCCAGAATGGTCCGCTCGACGCTGGAGAACTGACCCGAAGAGGCCTGCACCGCCAGTTCCTTCATCCGCACCAGGATGTCGGCGATGGTGGCCATGGCGCCGTCGGCGATCTGAAGCATGGAACCGGCCTGGCCGGCGTTGACGCTGGCCGTCTTCATGGCCACGACCTCGGCGCGCAGCCGCGAGCCGATGGCCAGCGAGGCGGCGTCG
>CAYRXP010000380.1:0-1324 GCA_964428145.1 uncultured Enterobacteriaceae bacterium | reverse complement strand
AGGTCAAACGGGTGGTGGCCGAGCTCAACGCGACGGTGATGGCCGAAAAAGGGCTTCATATGGAGAAGTCTTTCGACCCCTCGGTGTTCATCCAACGGGCGATCAATCTTTTGACCGGCAATCTGGTTCTGGGGATCCTCATGGCGCTCGGCATTCTGTGGTGGTTCCTCAGGCAAATGCGGGCCACCCTGATTATCGCCCTGGCCATCCCGATCTCATTATTGGCTACGATAACGGTGCTGCTGCTGACCGGCCGCTCGGTTAACGCCATTTCGCTGGCCGGCATGGCCTTCGCCACCGGGATGGTATTGGACGCGGCGATTGTGGTGCTTGAGAATATCGTGCGCCTGCGCGAAAAAGGCGAAACGCGGGAGAAGGCCTGCGACAAGGGCGCCAGCCAGGTCTGGGGGGCCCTATTGGCCTCGACCGCGACCACGGTCGCTATTTTCCTGCCGGTCATGTTCATCGAGGACGCCGAGGGCCAGCTGTTCGCCGATTTGGCACTGACCATCGCCGTCGCCGTTTCCTTTTCGCTTTTAATAGCGGTCACGGTACTGCCGACCGCGGCGGCGCACTGGATAAGAGACATGCCCCCTTCCGATTTCCATCGCCAGCGCTGGGACCGGGTGTCGGCTTGGGTTTTGCGGCTGACCGGAACCCGAATCAAAAGACTGGCCTGGATCGGCGGCCTGATCGCTGGTTCGATCGTCGCCACCGTACTATTAAAGCCGGCTTTCGATTACCTGCCCCGGGTCCAGCGCGACGCCGTCGATACCTTTCTGCGGTTCCCGGCGGGAGTCAGCCTCGACAGCGTTGATGAGGAATTCGCCCAAGTCATCAACGCGCGGCTCGAACCTTATTTAAAGGGCGAGAAAGAGCCGGCGCTGTTGAATTATTATATGATTGCCTTCCCCGGCTTTTTCAGTGAGCTGGCGGTCCGCGCCCTCGATCAAAGCCGGGCCGATGAGCTTTTGGAAATCGTCAGGACGGAGATCATGCCGGGGTTTCCCGACCTGATCTGGTTTACCCGGCGCGGCGAGCTGTTCGGAGCATTCAACCAGTCGAGCAGCATCCAGATTCATATTCAGTCGGCCGACGATGCGGCCCGCACCAGGGCGGCGGTTCTCGGGGTGGATTTGATTACAAGCAAGTTTGAAGGCATTCAGACCTTCGCTTTCCCGGATCCGTCGGCCGCCACCCCGGAAATAAGAATCCACCCCAACGACCGCCGGATCGCCGAGGTCGGCTGGACCCGCAGCCAGTTGGCGAACGTCATCCGGGCGCTCGGCGATGGCCTGTGGCTGGGCGAGCATTTCGACGGTGA
>CAYRXP010000379.1:0-1326 GCA_964428145.1 uncultured Enterobacteriaceae bacterium | reverse complement strand
TGTTCTTCATGCTGGTGCTGTTCAAGGACGTGCTCGGCCTGGTGCGCTTCTAGTGTCCTGCCTCCGAAGTTCCCTGCGCCGTTGTGTCGCTCGGCCAACGGGCGGTCTGGCGGCCAACGGACGGTCTGGCCGGTCAGGGCTTGTAGATGCGCTGTTCCGCGTCGATCTCCGGCACCCGCAGCAGGCGTTGATCCTCCGGCAGGGCGAGCTGCTCGATGAGGTATTTAGCCCGTTTCCGGACGGTCGAGGCATTCGGTGTCCCATAGAGGACCCTGTCGACCAGGCCGGGGCCGGACACGGACTCCTCGTCGATCTTCAGGGCGCCGACGTAGTCGACCAGCGCCTTCCCGTATCGGGCCGCGCGGTCGTGCAGGATGCCCCGGTTGGCGTAGGCCGCGGCCAGCGTCGCCCGCCCGGTGAGATCGTCGGGCGTCAGCGTCCGTTGCAGGAAGTCGATGAGATAGGTGAGCTCGGCCACCGCTTCGCGGCGGCGGCCGCTCTTTATGAACACCAGCGCCCGGCCCATCAACGCGCCACGATGGTCGGGTGACTCCTGCAAGGCCTGGTCGAAGGCCGCCAGCGCCTCGTCGTACTTGTCGTCGGTGAGCAGGATATCGCCCTGCTGGACTTCGAAATCGCCCGGCGGGCGGTCAAGGCTGTCTTTTAGAACGACCCACAGCGAGAATGTAACGAAGGTCGCGATCGCCACATAAATGATGAAGCGGCGAAGAACGTTCGGGTTCATCAGCGCCCCGACATCAAGGTGGACGTATAAAAGTAGGCAAACACGAAGCTGAGCAGGGCGGCGGTCACCGCCGCGCGCCGCTTCAACGACTGCCGGCGCGCCTCGTCCGTGGGGCCCTCGCGTTTCTCCGCGCGGCGCACCGAGAGCGCCCAGATGAGCTGGCGCACCGGAAAGAACAGCGCCAGCCCCAGAACGAGCGCCCAGATCTCCCTGGAGTACGGGCCGAAGAAATCAACCATGACAGGCGATCGCCCTTATACCAAAGGTCCCGTCCCGGGACGCAGCGGCGGCCTCCGCCGCTTCCCGTCCGGCCGTTCGACACGGGGGGGGGCGCCGCCGATGCGGATCCTGGCGCGGCCGCCCATGCCGGTCGCTCGACAAAGACCGCGCCCCGGCTGTCTTCTCCCGGCCAATCGATCCCATCGCCCCAAGGGGCGGCCGGACCCATGCCCCGAGGCGGGGCGCGCGGCGCCGAAGTTACGGCCCTGCGGCCACAGCCTTACATGGGCGAATCATACACGCCGGCAACGATAAAGCTCAGAACCACGTAAGCGACCCCCAGGATCGCGACAATTTTCATC
>CAYRXP010000378.1:0-1330 GCA_964428145.1 uncultured Enterobacteriaceae bacterium | reverse complement strand
TCCGCTACGCCTCGGCCTCTTGTCCGAGCAATTGGTAGACATCGATCCTTTCCGACTTGCCTTTGACCAAGTGGGAGCCCACCGCATCTGTTGTGAACTCGACCGGGAGCTGCGCTTTCGTCGTCGAGCTTATCAGGATCGTGACTTCGGCGTCTGGATCGACCTCCTTGCCAAGGCCCTCGAGGCGTTGGGCGGTGTTCACGGTGTCGCCGACGACGGTATAGTTGACGCGACTTGGCGCCCCGATATTGCCGACGACAAGCGGGCCGGTGTGAATGCCGATACGCAGTCTCACCGGTTTCATACCGGCGGCAGCTCGTGTCATGTTGTCTGCAGAAAGTGCCCTTTTCATGGCCAGCGCGGCGCGGCAGGCGCCCGGAACCGTGTTCTCGATTCTTTCCGGTGCGCCCCAAAATGCCATGAGCGCGTCGCCTATATACTTGTCGATCGTTCCCCCTTCATTCTCTATACACTCCGCCAGGAGCGTCAGGTGATGATTGATGAAGGCGGCGACCTCCTTGGCGTCCATGCCCTCGCACATCGAGGTGAATCCGGCGATGTCCGTGAACATGATTGTGAGCTCGCGCTCTTCGGATTGGGCGCCGGAGGTCTGACCCTCCTCGATCAGCCGTGCAACCAATTTGCGCGGCACATAGGTTTCGAAGGACCTGAGGCCGCCAAGCATCTTGTTGAAGGCGGTCGCCAGATCGTTGACTTCTCGAATCAGGCTGGGCTTGATTTCTTTGACTCGGTCGAAATCGAGCGTCCCGACCTTTGCCACCCCGCTCGAAACGCGCCGAATCGGTAGGGAAACCTGACGGCTTATCCAGATAACGCAGATCAATGAAACCAGGAGAAACGTCAAGCCTATGAGGCCCGACAGATAGAGCATTCGCAGTGGCGCATCGACCTCTGACGCTCTCCGGTACGCACCGATCACGAAGGGTGTGTCGCCGAATTGCTGGAGTGACTTCCTGACCACGAAGTACAGGACATCATCGACCGAAAGCTGAAGCATCTCTGCGTCGCTTCCTGAGGCGAGTTCCAGAAATTGGACCGGGACGGCCTGGTCGATACGAGCCAATACAGGATCGCCGACCCGATCCAAGGGCACGACAGGATCGCTCACTGAGCGATCCGGGTGGCCGGATACCAGGTCCGGATGGGCGAGCACACGATCCCCGCCATAAAGGACGAACGTGCGACTGCCGAACATCTCGCCCATCTCGGCGGCGAGCTTGGACAATTCATTCGTGGTGATGGCAGCCACGATGAGCCCGATATACTCTCCATCCCGTCTCAACGGGCGCCGCACGTTGATGAACGTGAT
>CAYRXP010000377.1:0-1340 GCA_964428145.1 uncultured Enterobacteriaceae bacterium | reverse complement strand
AAACTCCTCAGGAGAATCCTGCAAAAACCCTAAAATACCGGCAAGCATTTTTAATGTGGACGCCAGTTTTCTTGCTTTTTCCTCTTGGGCCCCTGCCGGTTCATTATCCTTGATTCGGTTAATCCCATGGGCCAGTTCATGCAGCAAGGCAACGGCCTTCGGGGTATTAAAATCATCGTCCATGACCTCATTAAATCGTGTCAAATAATCCTCATCGACATCATCACTGGTGCTTATGCCTCGTAGCGAGGTGTACAAACCTTTCAGCGCTGATCTCGCTTCATCCAGATTTGCCAGTGCATAATTCAGCGGACTACGATAATGACTTGCCAGAATGAAAAAACGAATCTCCTCTGGTTTGTATTTTTTCAGGACTTCACGAACGGTAAAATAATTGTTTAATGATTTGGACATTTTTTCGTCATCAACGCGTACAAATCCATTATGCATCCACAGATTGACGAAGGTCTTTCCAGTCGCGCCTTCTGACTGGGCAATTTCATTTTCGTGATGCGGGAACTGCAGGTCTTGACCCCCGCCATGAATATCGAAATGTTCGCCCAGGCAATGTGTAGACATTGCCGAACACTCAATGTGCCAACCGGGTCTACCTGGTCCCCAGGGGGATCCCCAGTTTGGTTCATTCGGTTTGCTGGCCTTCCAAAGTACGAAATCGAGGGGATCATCCTTGGCTTCCTGCACCTCGACACGTTCCCCCGCTCTTAATTCTTCGATCTTTTTGCCCGATAATTTGCCGTAACCTGAGAATGCGCTGACATCATAAAATACATCTCCATTATCTGCAGCGTAGGCATATTTATTCTCAATCAACCGTTCAATCATGCTGATAGTTTGCGCGATATGCTCCGTGGCTCGCGGCTCTGCGTTGGGAGATTCCACCCCCAGTGCGGTGGCATCTTCGTTCATTGCAGTTATAAAACGAGCTGTCAGCTCAGAGATATCCTCGCTATTTTCATTGGCTCGCTTGATAATCTTGTCATCAATATCGGTAATGTTTCGTACATAGTTGACGTCCAGCCCCAGTGAACGCATGTATCGAACGACCATATCGAAGACCACCATGACACGTGCATGACCAAGATGGCAGAAGTCATAAACCGTCATGCCACATACGTACATACGCACTTTACCCGGTTCAATCGGTCTAAATTCCTGTTTTTCGCCAGTCAGGCTATTGTATATATTTAACACGTGTTTATTTTACAATTATTATTAGAAGGTTAATCTAGTGCATCCATGCATCCGCATGCATACAGTACGTACAGTACATAAGGCCGCGCATGTTAACGAAAAACCAGTCAACTCACAATCAGTCCAAC
>CAYRXP010000376.1:0-1355 GCA_964428145.1 uncultured Enterobacteriaceae bacterium | reverse complement strand
GTTCTGGTTTTATCTGTGCCATCGTACTCTCACATTACCTCGCCACCGGCAACGGCAATTGCCTGCCCGGTGATTGATTCCTGCTGACAAATCCACATCACGGTTGCCGCAACCTCTTCCGGTTCGATAAGGCGCTGCTGCGGATTGACCTTGACCATTTCGGCGAGCGCCTCGTCCCGCATGCGTCCTGTTACCGCAACGATTCTCTCGATCGATTCCTCGATGATCTCGGTGTTGGTGTAACCGGGACAGACGGCGTTCACGGTGACGCCCTTTTTCGCATACTCCAGTGCCAGCGCCCTGGTCAGGCCGACGACGCCGTGTTTAGCGGCACAGTACGCCGACACGTAAGCGTATCCCTTCAATCCTGCCGTGCTGGCGATATTGACGACCCGCCCTGACCCGGCCTCGGCCATCGCTGAGATTGCCGCCTTCGTGCAGTTGTACACACCGGTCAGATTCACGGCGATCAACCTGTCCCACAGTTCGTCATCCATCTTGCCGAACGGCGCCGCTTCTGCGACTCCGGCGTTATTGACGAGGATCGTGACCGTGCCATTTTGCTTTGCTGCCGCAGCGAATGCCGT
Organism: uncultured Enterobacteriaceae bacterium; assembly: GCA_964428145.1. Lineage (GTDB taxonomy): Bacteria > Pseudomonadota > Gammaproteobacteria > Eutrophobiales > Eutrophobiaceae > SMWN01. The sequence continues at coordinate 768 of CAYRXP010000376.1, read as the reverse complement.
TGCTACCTGGTCGCGATCGGTGACATCCACTACCTGGAATTCCGTGCCGAGCGCTACCGCCTTGTCTTTCAATTTGCCGGGGTTGCGCCCCATCAGCGTGACGCGAGTGCCTGCCTCGCTCATTGCCTGCGCGATGGCGGCGCCAATTCCGCTGCCACCTCCGGTAACGACCGCATGCTGATCGGCGAACCAGCTCAATGCACCGTGTCCAAGGTCGAAAGCAGATCGCCGAATACCTGGCCCTTTTCGTCGGCGAGCGCCGCGGTATGCAAGCGGCGTAATGCGGCGGCACGGTCTGCAGCTGGCAAAACATGAACTGCGTCTACTGCCGCGCGATATCGGGTCAGGCCGCGTTGATACGTGTCACCGTAACCTTTGACCATCTCAATGCAGTGTGCGATCGAAAGCGCGTAATCGTAATCTTCCATTGCCGCTTCGCATACCCGATCCGCCCAATCACGAATCAGTTCTTCCTGGACTTGGAAGCGGTAGGTACCGCGACGCCAGCGCTTGAATTTCGCAAAAATGTGCAGCAGCAGGAAACCGCCAACGTTCGTCGTCTTTATATTGCGCCCCTTCCCGAAGAATGGTGACAGCAATTTTCGCAAAGTTCCGGATCGCAATACCAGCGCACCAAGCGTCGCAGGCATCGTGTCGCAGATCTCTTCCACGCGCGGATGAAAATATTCGACAACGTGTGCAGGCTGATTGGGAGTCACCGCGACCTGTTCACGAATTCTCACAAACCTTTCGCTTCGCGTCTTGAGG
>CAYRXP010000375.1:0-1356 GCA_964428145.1 uncultured Enterobacteriaceae bacterium | reverse complement strand
CGGCCGGGTCCTGGTGGAAGAGACCGGCCGCCTGCCCCGGAACCAGGCGCAGTGGTTGCGCCACGCCGGCGCCAAGCGCCAAGGCCAGGCGTTTCCGCCCGGCCGTTACCGCGGCGAATACCGCGTGACCCGCGAAACCGGCGGCCACAGGGTCACCGTGGTCGCGGTAAGCCGCGCGATCGAGTTGCGCTAACCCTCTGTTGCTAAAACACTATTTTCCTCGGAGGCGGGACCTTGGCGGGCCTTCGACGCGACCGGTTCGGGCCGCCGCGCCCCGCGATTCCCGCGGTCGCCGGCTCGGCCCGCCAGGCCGGGGCTCATACCAACGATGGTTAAATTTGACCCACCCGCAAGGGCCGGCCGCTTTGACTCGTCGAGCGCTTTTTGCCGCGGGCCCCGCCATTGACGCGAGAGCCGAGGCATTTGGCGATGGGCTCGATTTCGCCCAGCTGGTCAAGAGTGACAGCGCGGCGCACTCGGTACAGGCTGCCCGTCGGTATTCCCCAGGCCGGGTCGTACGGGTAGCCCGCCAGGTCATGAGCGGCCGGCCGGACCGGCGGCACATTTCGACTTGGTATGTCGAGCCGTCTAATTTGACCCGGCGGATGCAGCGGCGCCGCGTTACCCGCCTGACCAACGGTTTCAGCAAGAAGCTAGAAAACCACCGGGCAGCCGTCGCGCTATATGTTGCTCACGACAATCTTCGTCGGATCCACGAGACATTGCGGATCACGCCCGCCATGGCCCTGGGTGTGACCGATCATATCTGGACCATCGGGACGCTTGTCGAGGCGGCCATCGATCCCGAGACCGTGCCGCCGCGTCATGCGCCGTTCACGGTGATCGACGGCGCGCTGTCGCAGTCGATGCACGAGTAGAAGGCGATCAACCGATCTTCGGAAAGATCTTGTTAATCACATAGTGACGTTCAAGGCGGGATATATGACCGGGGCGGTCAGGGCGGATAATTGATTTACCCTTGAACCCACGCCACCGCGCAAATCTGCCAAATATCCCCTTCTTCTCCTCGCGCGACGAACGCTCGTCAACCGGGATGTCGTCGATCTTGATCCTGGCCATTGCGCGCCCTTTTCACGCCACGCGTTCCACGTAACAACACGTGTACCAGATTCGGGTTCTCCCGACAACTCTGTGACGGTCACCACACAACGTTCGGTTAGCCGCACAAATACCATCGAGTGTGTCCTAAATTGAATGGGCGGCTGTCCTAATTCGCACAGTACCTGTTGCCGCGGGCCCTTGGGTCGGCGCGTGTGGCCGCGCTAGACTGACTGCCCTTCTGCCGAGCCGCGAGGAGCCCCCGTCATGGCGCGCATCGTCGATCTTTCCATGCCC
>CAYRXP010000374.1:0-1369 GCA_964428145.1 uncultured Enterobacteriaceae bacterium | reverse complement strand
GGCGCTGGGACGTACCAGTTCCCCTCTGATGGGCGGCCGTGTTCTGTGTAGGCGGTCGTACCGTCGGAGTGGAACTCTTGGGTAGCGCCATCCTCGAACCGGAACAGACCGGCGGTGAGGGCTACCGGGATGAACTCTGGGTCAACGACCCCGCCGTCCTCAGCATCGATTTCATCAAGGGTCGATGCCATCTGCAGACGGTAGCGGAACGAGACCCTTGGGGGATCGAAGGCTCGACCCTGTCGACCGGGCGGGTGGGCTAGCGCATATTGCCTGCTGGTTCTCGTGCGCTGTCGGCGACGTGATCGGGTGTTGGCGCGTACGTGTTATGTGCGTGTGCGGTAACCACCGGGGTGCATGTGCTGTGCTGGATTGGTGACGGCCGAGTTCGCGCCATCGATCCGCTACATGTCCGGCTCCGGCGGGTCTGACCTTCTACCCGATCTCTACCCAACCCCTGATGACAGGCCGGTACCAGAAGAGACGACAAGCCCCCGAATCAGCCTTTTTCCGTTCTCCGCGTTGATAAAACGTGACTAGCTGGTACCAGAGGAGATGGCGATAATGAAACTAAGGACCTGGTGGGGTTTAACACCCCGTGGAGGTTCGAGTCCTCTCTCCGACACCAGCACCCATGCCCTTAGGACGGCACCCAGTGTTCTCCTGTCCCGTCGCGACGGGATTCTCTAACGGTTTCCCCTCTTTTGTCCGGTATTTGGGGCGTGTGGCAGGGGGAATGCACCGACATGCACCCAGCGGATTCCTGGTGCATGGTGTGGAAGGGATTCCGGGCACCCTGAGGGCACCTCGAGGACACCTCAACGACCTTCTAGGAAACCACGCATAATGAATCTCTTATGTCAAGGTGCCGGCGGTTTGTGGCCTCCTACGCCGGCCGGATAAATGTGATCCCGGTTCTTTTCAACACCTCATCGATCGGCTCGTTGTAATGATCGAGGTTGTGGTGTTCCTTGAGGTGGGCTGCCGTCCGCTCGAGTAGTTGCTCCCTGGACTCATCCCGATCCTCATGGGTACACCCAGGGATGACTCGATCACAGATGAATTCGAACACTTGGTAGGTCCCCTCATGGTCGAGCCGTCCAGTATGGCATCGCAACCGCCGGTTCCCCCAACCAGCCACCCTTCGAACGTTGCTGACTACTCGTTAACGAAGGTTCGGTCACGAGCTAAGGATCGATGAACGTCACACCTGGCCCCGGGAATCGGCCACGCCGTTGGCTGTCGTTCCCGGTCGCCAGGCCGAACCTGGAGCCGAACTGAGCCGCACATAATGAAGCTCTTATGTTGTCAAGTTGCCGGCGGGTGGACAGGACTGGGGTAGGCCACACCGTGGGGTGGGCAGGCTCTT
>CAYRXP010000373.1:0-1372 GCA_964428145.1 uncultured Enterobacteriaceae bacterium | reverse complement strand
AGCGCCGACGTGGTCCTGGACCGCATCAACCTGGATGCCTATCTGCCGCCAAGCGGCCCGGCCGCCGCGGGAGCGGCGCCGGAAGCGACGGCGGATGGCGCGAAAAGGACGCCGCCGCCGACAGCGGCCAGGCGTGCCGCCGGCGCCCTGGCCCCATCGAACGTGCTCGGCGCGTTCGACGCCACCCTCAAGGCCCGCATCGGGACGGTGGTCTACCGGGGGACCTCCATCAAGGACGTGGTGTTCGACGGTGCTCTGACGGGCGACGCCCTGGAGGTGCGCCGGTTGAGTGTCGCCAAACTGGCCGGCGCCTCGGCCACCATCAGCGGCACCCTCAAGGGACTGTCCGGGGTGCCCGAATTGGAAGCGGTGCGTTTCGATGTGCGCGCCGACGATCCGTCGCGGCTGTTCAGGCTCGCCGGATTCGACTCCCCGGTGCCGCCCAAGAAGCTGGGGAAGGTGGCGTTGAAAGGCCGGGCCGACGGGTCTCTGCTGCGGCCGGTAATCGACGTGACCGTGAACGCCGCCGGAGCCGAGGTCGCCCTGGCCGGCACCGTGTCGGTCCTGCCCATCGGGCCGAGGTTCGATCTGAAGGTCAAGGTCAAGCACCCGGACCTGCCGCGCCTGGTCCGCGTGCTCGGCGCCGATTACCGCACGGCCACGCCCCTCGGCGGCCTGGACATCGCCGCCCAGGTGAAGGGCGACGCCTCGGCGCTGACGCTGTCGGACGTCAAGGGCAAGGTCGGGCCGGTCCCGGTGGAAGGGACGGTAACGGTGGACCTTGCCGGTCCGCGCCCCAAGATCACCGCCGACTTGAAGACCGGCGAGATCGTCGTCGATCGGTTCCTGCCGGCCCGGCGGACCGCCTCGCTTCCGCGGACGCCCGGGCGTCCCTTCGCCGCGCCGCGCCTCGTTCCCGCGTCCTGGGCCGCGCCGCCTCGTCCCGCCGCCGCGCCAGGCGTCGTCCGGGTTGCCGCGAGGACGGCGTCGGGCGGCGAACGCTGGTCGCGCGAACCGATCGACCTTTCGGCGCTCAAGACCTTCGATGCCGCCCTCACGGTGAACGCCGCCGCCATCACGTATCGGAAATACAGGCTCGGGAACGCCGACCTGACGGCCACGGTGGCGGACGGCGTCCTCACCGCGGAGCGGCTGTCGGGAGTCGTTTTCGGCGGCGCGCTGCAGGCCAACGCCCGGGTCGAGGCGGCCTCTCCGCCGCGCATCCAGGCGGTGCTTTCGCTCAAGAACGTGGACGTGGGCGAGGCCGGACGGGCGGTGTCGGGAAAAAGCGTCGCGTCGGGCAGGATGGACATGGACCTCAGGCTCGCCACCACCGGGCGCAGCGTCGCCGACATGGTGCGGACCCTGGGCG
>CAYRXP010000372.1:0-1378 GCA_964428145.1 uncultured Enterobacteriaceae bacterium | reverse complement strand
AGCTGGAGGTCCCCAACCCCGGCGGCAGTCTGCGCGACGGCCTGACCAGTGAAATCAGCATCCCCATCGAGCGGCAACTGGCCCACCTACTCAGCCCCGCCGCCCTGACCTTGAACGATGAAGGCGTTCTCGGCGTGCGCATCGTCGTGCCCGGGAACACGGTCCGTTTCGTGCCCGTGAAAATCATCGATGACACGTCCGAGGGAATTTGGTTGAGCGGCCTGCCGGAGGTGGCCGACTTGATCACGGTCGGCCAGGAATTCGTGCGCGACGGCGACCGCGTCCGCACCTCGTCCGAGCCCACATCGTGACCCACGTCGCCGCGACATCCTGACCACCCCGTGACCAAGCCGTGAATAGCCTGATCGACGCCGCGCTGGACCGCTCGCGCATGGTCCTGCTTGCGCTCGTGCTGATCCTCGCCGCCGGAACCGTTTCCTACGTGACCATTCCCAAGGAGGCATTTCCCGACGTCGCCATTCCCATCATCTACATTTCGATTCCTCATGAGGGCATCTCCCCCGGCGACGCCGAGCGGCTGCTCGTGCGGCCGATGGAAAAGGCACTGCGCGGCACCGAAGGCCTCAAGAAAATCACCTCCACCTCGGCGGAAGGATTCGCCTCCGTGCTGCTCGAGTTCGACGCGGGTTTCGACCCCGATCAAGCCGCCATCGAGGTGCGCGAGAGGGTTGACGCCGCGACGAACGATCTGCCCGACGACACCGACGAACCTTCGGTGACCGAGATCACGACCGGCGCCTTCCCGATTTTGGTGGCCACGATTTCGGGCCAGGTGCCCGAGCGCACGCTCTTCCGGCTCTCGCGCGTTCTCAAGGAAGCCATCGAGACCATCCCGACGGTTCTGGAGGCACGCATTATCGGTGACCGCGAAGAGGTTCTCGAGGTCATCGTCGATGCCTTGCGGCTGGAAAGCTACAACATCTCCAATGAGGAACTGGTGCGGGCGATCAACCTCAATAACCGCCTGGTCGCGGCGGGCGCCCTCGATACGGGCCAGGGCCGCTTCGCCATCAAGGTACCCGGCCTGTTCGAAAACGCGCGCGACGTTCTGGAACTGCCCATCAAGGTAAGCGGCGACAGCGTGGTAACGCTCGAGGACGTGACCGACATCCGCCGCACCTTCAAGGACGCCGTCAGCTACGCCCGGTTGAACGGCGAGCCCGCGGTCGCGCTTGAGATCACGAAGCGCACCGGCACCAACATCATCTACAACAACTTCGCCGTCAAGGAAGTGGTGCGGCTCGTGACCGAGGATTGGCCGGACACCGTCTCCGTGTCCTTCAGCCAGGATCAATCCAAATTCACGATCACCTTCCTCACCGACCTGCAGAACAACATTATCAGCGCCATCGTCCTG
>CAYRXP010000371.1:0-1386 GCA_964428145.1 uncultured Enterobacteriaceae bacterium | reverse complement strand
AGCCTGGAAACTTGTCGGTGAACGCCTCGATAAAATCCAGCAGCGACCCCTGCCGGGCCGCATTCAGGCGGGCGAGATCCTTCTTGCTGCGGAATTTCGATTCCTGATACTTGGGCATCTCATCCGGGAGGTCACGGTATACACCGCCCGGCCGATAATACGTTGCGTGCATGCGCGTGCCCGAAACCGCCTCATAGCAATCCATCAGATCTTCGCGCTCACGGAAACAGTACAGAAAAATCGTCATCGCGCCGATATCGAGGCCATGCGCACCAAGCCACATCAGGTGGTTCAAAATGCGGGTTATCTCGTCGAACATGACGCGGATGTACTGCGCCCGAATGGGCGGCACGACGCCCAGCAGTTTCTCGATTGCCATGACGTAACTGTGTTCATTACACATCATCGACACGTAATCCAGTCGATCCATGTAGCCGATGCTTTGGCTATACGGCTTGGACTCTGCCAGCTTCTCCGTCGCCCGATGTAACAATCCTATGTGCGGATCGGCATTTCGAATGACCTCGCCTTCCATCTCGAGAATCAGCCGTAATACACCATGGGCTGCCGGGTGCTGCGGCCCGAAATTCATTGTGTAACTCTGAATTTCAGCCATCGGCCCCGTCCTTGAGATCCTCCGAATAACGATCGTCATCGCGAATCACACGTGGCACGAGCGTCCGCGCCTCGATGCTGACAGGCTGGTAGGCAACCCGGCCTTTGTCGGCATCGTATTTGACCTCGACATTGCCGATAAGCGGGAAGTCCTTGCGAAATGGATGGCCAATGAAGCCGTAGTCCGTCAGTATGCGCCGCAAATCCGGGTGGCCGTCGAACAGGATGCCATACAAGTCGAAGGCCTCGCGTTCGAACCAGTCGGCCGAACTCCAGACATCGACAACGGACTTGACGACGGGTGGATTGTCCACGCCCGTGAAGATCCGCAGCCGCAGCCGCATATTGTGCTGCAACGACAGCAAGTGATAGACAACGGCGAATCGCTTTGGCAGGAATTCGTCGGCTTCGTCCAGAATGACTGGCTCGCGCTCGACGCCGCGGCTGAATCCGCTACCCGTCGCGCTCTGCGTCGTCCACTCGACACTGCCAAAGCCCAGGTAGTCGACCCCGCAGACATCCATGAGCATCTCGAAACCGAAATCGCTTTCGTCGCGTAGTGCCGTGGCGATACCGACGAGGTCATCCTTGTTCAGCTCATAGGTCAATTCGCCACAGATCGATTCGACGCGCGTCATCTGTTCGCCGAAGCGCTCGCCGATGCGAGCGGCCAATGTCTCGATACGATCACTCATGTTTTGTCTTATCTGGCAATTGTGCTCGTACGGCGAATCTTGTTTTGAAGTTGAATTAGCCCATAGATCAGGGCCT
>CAYRXP010000370.1:0-1387 GCA_964428145.1 uncultured Enterobacteriaceae bacterium | reverse complement strand
GGCCAATCTCGACTTCGCGAAGCCTGACAGCCCACGTGCCGTCAAATTTGTCGTAGCGTCGACTGACCTCCAACTCACCTGACTCAACACGCAGAATTATCTCCTCGATCTCGAAAGTGTTCTCGTCAAGTGCGTAAATCAACAGGTTCCTGGCCCCCGGCTTGAACTCACCGGTTTCGAGGGGAACAATGGATATGATTCCCGTTTCCCAAAGTATGCGTTTGTCATCTTGTGTGACGTATTCCCAGACTTCTTCGTAGGGCGCCGATATCAGCAACTCATCCTCAATCTCGATCTGGGGACCCAAGGCAGCCCTGGCCAGGCTTCCCAACGCCACTAACGCTAAAAGAGAGACCATAGCTGCAATAAAGCGGTCATAGTTCAGCAACGGTCGCATCAATTTCATAGATTTGATCTCAAGAGTGCCGCTGGACCAAAAAAATTGCCTGTCTGCAATAGCATAATCAATTCAGTTTGGTCCCCTTTAAAGTCGATTATTGCACCTCAAGCGATCGCAGTGCCCGGACTTGGTTCAGGGGCCAAATACTTGCTCGCATCGCCAATGTTCCAGTGTTTCGAATCATTTGTTCGACCGCATATACAGTTACGGGTTAAGAATATTGTTGTAAATTCAAAGGACGCTCAGCCTCTCGGAATCGGCCTAACTAACTTTTGACTTAATAAAAAAACCATCTTTAAGACGACTTGAACAAGCGGCTCCGCTTACTCTGGCACAGTCCGCTTCACGTATTCTTTGAACTGAAACTGGATCGAGTAAAAAGCTGTATAGTTTTGATTTTGTTGCGGAAATAGAAAGCCCGCAACAGGTGCTGACGGCATCACTTCTCTTCCGGGCATCGGCAAAGAGGTGCCAAACTTGTAGATTTGCTTGGCTTAAAGAATCAACCGAACCATCCGAGATCGCAAATTTTTACTTGGCATTCCACCAGATTCTTGGGACATATGCGCCAGACGAATATACGGTCGCCGACGATTGGGTGTTTTGACTCGATGTGTCTGGCTGTATAAAGATGCAATACGAACCCGCATCGGGGAGCTCGTTGTTTAATATTGCTATGGCGAGTTTATTGCGGACAGGAAGGGAAAAGCAATTCGCGTTTCCCAAGACCGAAAGGGGCTATGCCGGTCCGAAAAAGGACGGGTCATAGTGGCTTTTTAGGAATGGGCGTTCTCGGAAAATCGACCATGCCCGTTTTGAAGCCGCAGGAAACTGTCGGCTAAAAAGTAAATTATGGTGAGCCGCGAGAGGAATTTGTGAGTCTGAGAGTCGAAACTCCTTTTCGCAAAGTGTACATGAGCAACCAATGTCGAGATACATGATCGGTTTGCACTTCCAATGGAAAGACAGATGCGACAAATCAAAATG
>CAYRXP010000369.1:0-1395 GCA_964428145.1 uncultured Enterobacteriaceae bacterium | reverse complement strand
ATCGGCGGCCCCGAACGATAGGCCTTCCTCCCGCGCAATCTTGGCCACGATTCTCTTGAGTTCTTCGGCGATGTCCGATTTGGTCATCGCCTCGGCGAGCTCGGCCGGCAACACATCCGGAACCTGCTTTTCCAGCAGCGTCATAAATGTCTCGAGAGCCTCGGTCGATGCGGGGGAAATACTTTCGCCGCCGTCGACAGGTGTGGCCTCGGCCTCCTTATCCGCGGAAGTGTCGGGCTCGGTCTCTTTGGTGATGGCCGCTAGCGAGACCCCGCCTCGGCCAAATTGACCGACCCTCCTGGTCTTAGGCTCAAGGCCGCTTTTTCCAAACTTTGCAGGTTTCATTTTGCCTTTTTCGACATGAACCCGGCCCAGCCGGATTTCTTGTCATCTTCATCTGCGGTCGGGATAATACCCTTGGCTATGCCCGCCAGGGCCTGTGCGGCCTTGACCTTGGGAAAGGCCTTGACCAACGGCTCGGCCTTTTTGGCGGCCATGATAACTGCATTGGTCTCGAGGGGCACATCAAAGTCGATCGGGCGTTCGATCGTGGCTGCGAAGTCCTTGGCGTCGACCTCGTTCTTGGCCCCCACCGCGCGCTTGTTCATAATCACTTTGACTTCCAAATTCGGTGCCGTTTGGGCGGCAAAGCCCAGAATTCTTAATGTGTCCCGGGCGCTGGCAAGCGACAGGTCGGCCACCAACATCAACTGGCTTAGTTCGCCAAGGAGGTAGGGGTTGTTGATCATGACGTTGCGCGGCAGGTCAATAAAAACGATCTCTGATGTTTGACGCAGTTCTTCGATCAAATGGCTGAGCGCCGATGGGTCCGGCAGCAGGGGCTCGACGAGCGGCGCTTCGGCTGCAAGAATCGACAGGTTGTCGCCCTCCTTAAGGGTCGCGCGTTCGATAAACAGGCTGTCGATGCGGCCCGGATTCTCAAGCGCGTCGACAAGCCCAACCCCGGGCTCGAGGTCAAACGTCAGCGCCGATGTGCCATATTGCAGATCGAGGTCAAGGAGTGCCGTCTTGCGCCCCTGGATATTGGCCTCGACCCAGGCAACGTTAGAGGCCACGAAGCTGGCACCGATGCCGCCGCGCACACCGACGATAGCAATGACACGGCTCGCCTCCTCAGCCACCTCAGCGGGCATGGTCTGCGCATAAAGCGCTTCCTTGGCTGCCTCTGTCGCCTCCCGTAATACATCGATGGTCAGAGGTTTGAGCAGATAGTCGTTGATTCCCGAATTCAGGAGATCGCGATACAGCGTAACATCGTTCTGGGATCCCAGCGCCAGCACTACCGTTCCGGCCTCGCAAACCTCGGCCAAGGAACTGACATCGGCGCGTGGATCATCGGATTCAGAAAGGTCAACGACCAGGAAGCGGGGTGAC
>CAYRXP010000368.1:0-1396 GCA_964428145.1 uncultured Enterobacteriaceae bacterium | reverse complement strand
AACGAGTCCTGGATGGCCCGAATCCAGATAGCTGGATTATTCAGGAAGCTCGCCTTTGTTGGACGAAAGTCGCGTGAGATGACACCGTCTCAGACAGATGGGGCCTCATCGCAATCACCTGGGGCCAGATCCGCATCCGATTGATGGCAAGGGTTGTCGCTCTGATCTGATTGTTTAGTCAGGAGCGTTGAGAGTTGCCTTTAGGTCGATTTTCGGCGTTCCGTCAATGGCGTCCAGCCCCCGAACGCGTACGCGCGAGATCTCGACGTTTAGAATATCGACCACACTTATGCCAACGGGATTGGGTCGCAGAGGGCTTCTATTTGTGAATACACCGATCATTTCTTTAGATCTATCGCCTCTGGGATAAACGCGAAGGACTTCGCGATCAGCACGGTGCAGCCAATACAGAACAACCAGCCTGGAAAGCCGTTCCATGCCAGCCAAGCCTAGCGAGAATTCCGGATAGATCTCCAGCGTCGCTTCCTGGAGCGAATGACTGCCCTCATGAGGCGCGTCTTGTGTCGTGCGCAGATCGGAATGGACGATGCCTATGGCTTTGACTAGCTGTTCCATATGACTCGCTATGGTTGAATTAGTTGGTGGTGGCCTGGGTAGCCTATGATGATACAGATTGAGGGTCGATTTACAGTATTTCTGTATTCCTGTTCGAAATGGGCGAACCTGCGCGCGGCGAATCATTTATCGGGCGCGGCCGTAGCGAAGGGATATCGCTTGTGTTCGTCGTAACCACGCGCAACAAGCTGCGTAGCGCACGCTTCGCCCCGCATATGATCCGGGCGTGGCTTGGTGTGCGTCGCCAATTATATGAGACCCCAGGAATGCTTCGTTATACAACAGGTATTTCTAATCTCACGGAATTTTATACCTGCACCCTGTGGGACACTGAGATGGAGATGTTCGCGTTCATGTCCTCAGGCGCCCATCGGGACATGATGTGGAATTTCCGCAAATGGTCGGATTCGTTCTGGGCGATGCGATGGGACCAGACTCAAGATGAACTGGGAAGTTGGGACGTCCCTGCCTCTACCGTCGAAGGCAGCTTCGCGTCACGGCCTAATAATAGCGAGGATGCTGCACAGCTACCTTCTGCCGGGCACAACTATGTTGCAGAATGTTTGATCTCCCAAGGATTGAGTATCGATCTGAGGGAAGAAGCAGTGCCGATGGCTCCCAGCGGTACGACGGCGCTAATCGCGCGCGTACCCATGATTTCTTTAATCGGTTTCCTACGTTTGCGCAGCTTATTGAAGCCCTGGCGTGCCAATAATTCGGACCTGTTGCGTTTTACCGTTGCCGTACGATTTGGAGAGTGCTTTGTCATCGCCGTTTGGAAGATCGGTGCGCTTGAAGAGTCGAGGGCACTAATGGCGAC
>CAYRXP010000367.1:0-1410 GCA_964428145.1 uncultured Enterobacteriaceae bacterium | reverse complement strand
AGAAGGTGGCCGGCGGCGTGAGCCCGAGCCCGCTGGCGGGGGCGGAGCCGGATCTTCTCACCCGGACGCTCGAGGAGAGCGTTGCCATCGCGAGGAGAGACGCGAGAAAAGCACGGAATGCGCCACCTCAGGGGGTCGAGAAGGAGCTGCTGCCTCCGCTTCACGTGCGTGGGTCCGCAGAGGGCGAGACGTTCGATCAGAAATTTGACGTGACGGTCAGCGACAGTCCGGCGCGGGAATTCTTCATGAGTCTGGTTGAGGGCACGCCCTACAACATGGTACTCGATCCGGCGGTCGACGGGGCGATTACGCTGACTCTCAAGAATGTCACCATCGATGAAGTCATGCAGGCGGTGCGAGCCGTCTATGGATACGAGTACGAGGAGACCAGCTACGGGTACCACGTGCGACCGTCCGGTCTTCAAACGCGCATCTACGAGCTGGACTACCTGAACGTTCAGCGCAGAGGTAGCTCGCAGACCCTCGTGAGCTCGGGTCAGATCACCAGCAGCGGAAGCTCGGGTTCGAGTGGCGGCTCGTCAAGCTCCAGCGGCTCAGGCTCGGGAGGCGGCATCTCCGGTAGCGAAATCTCGACCTCCTCCGAAACGGACTTCTGGAGCGAGCTCCAGGACATCCTGGGAACCATCATCGGATCGGGCGAGGGGCGCAGTGTTGCCATCAGCCCAAATGTCGGAATCGTGGTCGTGAGGGCCATGCCAGCGGAGCTGCGGGCGGTCGCGAAGTACCTTTACGAAGCCGAGCAGAGCCTCCACCGTCAGGTGATCCTGGAAGCCAAGATCCTCGAGGTGCGCCTGAGCGATCGCTTCCAGTCGGGGGTGGACTGGGCCCTGCTCCTGGACTCGAGCATGAATCCGATCATTCGCGCGATCCAGACGGGCGGCGGATCAATCCTCGAGGCTGCCGCCGCGTCCGAGATCGCTGACAACCTCGGGTTCCTGGATGAGCTTGCGTTGAATGTGGCGCCCGCCGCCGCGGGATTCATTCGGCCGACGCCTCTCTTCGGGGGCGTGTTTGCGGCCTCGGTGGAGTTCGATGAGTTCACCGCGCTGATCGAGCTGCTGGAAAGACAGGGCGAGGTGCGAACGCTGTCGAGCCCCCGCGTCTCTACGCTGAACAATCAGAAAGCGATCATCAAGATCGGCCAGGACGAGTTCTTCGTGACGGACGTCTCCTCGACCACCGTCACCGGCACGACCACCACGACGACTCCGGAGGTTACGCTGACGCAGTTCTTCTCCGGGATCGCGCTCGACGTCACGCCGCAGATCAGCAAAACCGGAGACATCATTCTCCACATCCATCCGACCATCAGCGCGGTGACGGACGATATCAAGATCGTGTCCGTAGGCGGAGTGGACCAGCAATTGCCCACGGCACTGAGCACGATTC
>CAYRXP010000366.1:0-1421 GCA_964428145.1 uncultured Enterobacteriaceae bacterium | reverse complement strand
GGGCGTCTGGATGGACCCCGACATGAACAAATACGACCTCGAGCATGTCACCACCAGACACCAGCGGATGAGCGGCGCGGAGTGGGAGGCGATCTACCACCGGGCGTGGGAGATCTACTACTCGCCGGAACACGTCGAGACTCTGTTCCGGCGCGCGGCGGCCAGCGGCATCAAGTTGGTCCGGTTGATGCAGATGGTGCTGCAGTTCCACGGCAGCATAAAGTACGAGAACGTGCACCCGCTGCAGACCGGCCTGTTCCGCCGCAAGCTGCGTACCTCGCGGCGCTACGGCCTGCCGATCGAGAGCCCCTTGGTGTTCTACCCGCGCCGGCTGTGGGAGACACTTTCGACCTATCTGCCGTTCGGCTGGTACTGGCTGAGGATGCAACTGTTGCGCAAGCGGATCCAGAACGATCCGCGGGCGAAAGAGTACACCGACCTGGCGCTCACCCCGGTGGTCGAGGCCGAGGACGAGGAGCTCGAGTTGTTCGCCGAGACCGGCGGCGGCAAGGCGGCCGTGGCGAAGGCCAAGGCGAAGACCGCCGCGCGCCGGCGCCACGCCGCCCGGGCGGCGGCGGCCTAGGCATAATCCGACTCTCCAGGCCGTGACGGGCGCGAAGTACCCTCGATCATAATGGGATGGTACCGGCCGGCGGGGAACCCCGGTCGATTTTCCGGGCCACTTGACCATTCCCGTGAAAATGGTCGAGGGTCGTATGCGCGGCGCCCCGGCGCGGCGATATCGGGGCCCAAACCCATACCCGATGCGCCGCGAAGGCCTGATCTCCCTGTTATTCCTTGATTATCGAGCGTTTTTCCCACACGCTGACGAAAAACCTGGCCAGCCGGACCTCAGCCGATGAACGCGTTCACCCGATACGTGCTGCGACAACTTTTGGTGGGGATGGTCCTCGTCACCGCGAGCCTGACCTGTGTTATCTGGTTGTTGCAGTCGCTGCGGTTCGTGGAGATGATCGTCAACCGCGGCTTGACGGCGGGGGATTTCATGTACCTGACCATATTGTTGCTGCCCAATTTCCTGACGGTCATCCTGCCCATTGCGCTGTTTACGGTCATCGTGTTCACCTACGCCAAGCTGGTCACCGACCGCGAACTGGTGGTCATGCGGGCGGCCGGCGTGAGTGAGCACGCCCTGGCCAAACCCGCTCTCTTTCTCACCTTCGCCGTGGTTGCGGTGGGCTATGCCCTCAATCTCTATCTTCTGCCGCTGTCGTCGCGGGCGTTCCACGAACTGCGGTGGACCATGCGCTACGACTATTCGCATGTCCTGCTCAAGGAGGGTGCGTTCAACACCCTTTCTGCGGGCATCACCGTGTATGTACGGGAGCGGACGAAGGACGGGGAATTGCTCGGCATCCTGGTCCAGGACGACCGCGACGCCGAGAAACCGGTCACCCTGA
>CAYRXP010000365.1:0-1432 GCA_964428145.1 uncultured Enterobacteriaceae bacterium | reverse complement strand
TAGAGCGCAGCCCTGAAAAGGCTGGCGTCGGCGGTTCAACTCCGTCCCCCGGCATACTCCATGCGTCCTTCACCGAGGAGGTCCCAGGTGGCGGAAACTGCATAGGTTCGGCCATCAGGACAGAGTTTGATCTCCCGGACATGCTTGGCGATCTCCGTTCTGGCGGTCACAACATCGGAATTGAGCAGGCCCCGCAGGTCAGCGAGGCGAGAAATCACAAAGCCGCGAATGTCTCTCAAGTATGCCTGCACCGATCCTGGTTGTGATTCAAGCAGGCGGTCGGTGATGGCGTCCAGTTCTTTCTCTCGTTCAGCCAACTCGGTAGTCAGAGCGGGGGAATAGCCGTCTGCTAAGGCGCGTGTGAGTTGCTGCACTTCGGCCTTTATTTTCGCCTTGCGTTGGCGCATCTGCTCCAGTTCCCCGCCCAGGTTCTCCATCGCCTTGAGAAGCTCTTTCTCGAATCTGTCCAGGGTGTACTCCACCACCTCAGGCCGTAGCACTTCAGCCTGCAGCTTTGCCAAGATACTTTTCTCGATCACGTCACGGCGGATACGGAGAGAATTGGAGCACACGCCTCGATGGGCGTTTAGTGGACACCCGTAGCTCGCGTGGTGCCGCTGGCCTCGTCCCGAAACGATGTTCATGTTGGCACCGCACACGCCGCACTTGAGCAAGCCAGTAAGCAGATAGGGAGAATTGGCAGCATGCGCTCGAAGCAGCCCAGCCTTGCGCCCGGCATTGGCATAGAGCCGCTTCGCCTGTTCTCGGCGCTGCTCTACCTGGTCCCACAATTCGTCAGAGACAATGCGCTGCTCAGGGATTTCCTGCATCACCCACTCGGTAGGCTCTCGCTGGCGCTTGATGCGCCTGCCAGTCTCAGGAGAACGCACCTTGCGCGTCTTTCCCCAAAACACCATGCCACGGTAGCGGTCGTTGCCCAGGATGTTCCGAATCGAGGACGGGCACCAGGAGCGGGAGATTCTTCCTGTCTGTGGCCGGGGCGAGGTCACGCCTTCAGCATTGAGCAACTTTGCGATCCTCTTGACGCTGTATCCGGCAGAGTAGAGGGTGAAGATTCGCCTCACGGTCACAGCTTCGGCCTCGTCCACCACCAACCGAACGCCAACAATGACAGGTCGGCCGTAGCTGTCCGTTTTGCCGGGGTCTTCGATGGGCTGGTTGCGGTAGCCAAAACACCTGCCTCCACAGTGGAGTTTTTTGAGCGCACGGCCCTCCATGCCTCGAAAAACTTTCTTCGCCAGTTCGCGGATATAGAGCGAATCTACGATTCCGTGGGTTGCCAAGAGCACCTCAGCCTGCTCGGAATCGGTGTCGATCCCCTGGCTGACAAAAACCAACCGCACACCGATAAAGCGGAGTTGCTCAAAGATGCGGAGGGAATCGGCCAGCTTGCGTGAGAGGCGGCTGGTGT
>CAYRXP010000364.1:0-1435 GCA_964428145.1 uncultured Enterobacteriaceae bacterium | reverse complement strand
CGATCCGCGTCGGCGCCGACGCGGTGTCCCTGTTCCGTGATTTCCGCCCCGGCGGCGAAGACCTGATGCTCGCCGCGCGCCTGACGGGTCCGGCCGAAAGCGCCTTCCCCGACGGCCCGCCGGCCGCCGAAAAGGCCGCCGAAAAGGCCGCCGGCTCCCAAGCCCGGGAGGACGGCGCCGCCGAAGCGGCCGCCGAAACGGAAGCGGCCGAACACCTGTCCGCATCCAAGACGCCGGTCAACGTCATCGTGGTCGCGGATTCGGACATGCTGCGGGACGACCAGTGGGTGACGAGCCGCGACTTTTTCGGTCAGCGGCTCCTGGTCCCCTCGGCCGACAACGCCAATTTCGTCATCAACGCCCTCGAAAACCTGAGCGGCAGCGGGGCGCTCATCGGCCTGCGCGGGCGCGGCGAATCGGCCCGTCCCTTCGCCCTGGTCGAAACCATCCGCCAGGAGGCCGAGCGGCGCTACCGGGCCAAGGAACAGGAACTGCGCGCCAAGCTCGATACCGCCCAGGGGAAACTGGACCGGCTCGTCGGCCGGCAGGGGACCACGGGCGAGGTCATCCTGAGCGCCGACGACAAGGCGATGATCGATACCTTCCGCCGCGAAACGGTGTCGGTCCGCCGGGAACTGCGCGGTGTCCAGCGCGCGCTGCGCAAGGATATCGACCGGCTCGACGCCTGGCTCAAGTTCTTAAACATCGCCGCCATTCCCCTGCTTTTGGTGGCGGTGACCCTGGTGGTGGCGGTGATCCGCCGGGTGCGGCGCCCGGCGCGCGCGGCGGCGGCCTGATCGAGGGAATCGACCATGAGCGGAGGCATGATCCCGTGAGTCCGAAGACCTTTGTCGCCATCGCCGTGGCGGCCGTCGTCGCCGTCGCCGCCGCCGGTATCTCCGTCGCCCTCCAACCCGGGTACCGGGACACGGACGCGGCCGGACGGCGCCTGTTCCCGGACCTTCTCGAGCGGGTCAACGACGTCGCCTCCGTCGTCATCGAAGACGCCAAGGGCACGCTTAGCGTGACCCGCCGGGACGGGGGGTGGGTGCTGGCCGAGAGCGACGGCTATCCGGCGCGCGCCGGCAAGGTGCGGGCCGTGGTTGTCGGCCTCGCCCGGCTGACGCTCCTGGAGCCGAAGACGCGGCGCGAGGACCGGTACGCGAAGTTGAACCTGCGGGACCCGGAAACCGAAGACGCGTTGTCGAGAAGGCTCACCCTGAAGGCCGCGGGCGGCGAGGTCCTTGCCCGGGTCATCGTCGGCCGGCGCAACTTCACCTTTCAGGCCGATGGCGCCGTCTATGTGCGCAAACCGGACGATGCGCAGTCGTGGCTGGCGCGGGGAACCCTGAATCTCGGCACCCAGCCGAGCGATTGGCTGTGGCGCAAGATCGTCGACGTCAAGCCCGCCCGCGTCGCCCGCGTCGTCGTCCGC
>CAYRXP010000363.1:0-1436 GCA_964428145.1 uncultured Enterobacteriaceae bacterium | reverse complement strand
CCGTTCTCCGGCGTGGCGGGCCGGCCCCCGGCGGCAACCGCGCGCCGTCCGCTTTCATCGAATCGATCCACCGGCAACCGAGGGTGTGAACGTGAGTTGGCAGCCCGAAATCGAGGAACTTCGCCGGCGCGAAGCCCTGGGCCGCGTCATGGGCGGGACGGAGAAGGTCAAGCGCCAGCACGATGGGGGCAAGCTTACCGTGCGCGAGCGCATCGACGCGCTGCTGGACCCTGGCTCCTTTCACGAGATCGGCGCCATTGCCGGCCTGGCCGGCTATGGAGAGAACGGCGGTCTGGAGGATTTCATCCCCGCCAACTTCGTCTTTGGGCGGGGCACCCTCGACGGGCGCAGGATGGTGGTGGCGGGCGACGACTTCACCGTGCGGGGCGGCTCGAACGACGCGTCGATCAAGGACAAGATGATCCTCGCCGAGTCCATGGCGCTGAAGTTGCGGTTGCCCATCGTGCGGCTGGTGGACGGCACCGGCGGCGGCGGCTCGGTCAAGACCATCGAAGTAAAGGGCCACACCCAGTTGCCCGGCTACGAGAACGAGGAGTGGCGGCACATGGTGGCCAACCTGCAGACCGTGCCGGTGGTGGCGCTGGCCCTGGGCTCGACCGCCGGGCTGGGCGCGGCGCGGGTAGCCGCCAGCCACTACTCGGTCATGGTGAAGGAGATTTCCCAGATGTTCGTGGCCGGCCCGCCCGTGGTGAAGCGCATCGGCGAGGAGCTGACCAAGAACGAGCTGGGTGGCAGCACCATCCACACCCGCAACGGAACCGTGGACGACGAGGCGGAAAGCGAGGCCGATGCCTTCCAGCGCACCCGCCGCTTCCTCTCCTACCTGCCCCCCTCGGTTTACGAGCTGCCTCCGCGCGGCGCCCAGGACGACGACCCTCAACGGCGCGAGGAGTGGCTGATCGAGGCCGTGCCCAGTGACCGCCGCAAGGTCTACAAGATGCGGCCCATCGTCGAGGCGGTGGTGGACCGCGGCTCGTTCTTCGAGATCGGCAAGTTCTGGGGCCGCGGCGTCATCACCGGGCTGGCCCGGCTCGACGGCTGGCCGGTGGCCGTGATGGCCAGCGACCCATACGTATACGGTGGCGCCTGGACCGCCGACGCTTCCCAAAAGGTGACCCGATTCGTGGACCTGGCGGAGGTCTTCCACTTGCCCGTCGTGCACCTGGTGGACATCCCGGGCTTCATGATCGGGCTGGAGGCGGAAAAGGCCGCCACCATCCGCCACGGCGTCCGCGCGATGGCCGCGATATTTCAGGCGCGGACCCCCTGGTGCACCGTCATCGTGCGCAAGGCCTTCGGCGTCGCGGGTTCGGCCCACCAGAACGCCGACCGCTACGGCTTGCGCTACGCCTGGCCCTCCGGAGATTGGGGATCGCTGCCCATCGAGGGGGGCATCGAGGCGGCCTACCGGGCGG
>CAYRXP010000362.1:0-1436 GCA_964428145.1 uncultured Enterobacteriaceae bacterium | reverse complement strand
TCCTCGTTTCCGACTTCACCCGGCAGTACCAGAACGCGTTGGAGAACCTGCGGCAGCAGTACCCCGACAACGCCGATACCATCGCCGAGCAGACGAATTTGCGGCCACAGGTCTACAACCAAATGGTGAACCGCTACCTAATGCTCAAGGAGGCCCGGGCCCAAGGCTTCGCCGTCACCAAGGACGAGCTGCAGAACGCGATCCGCGCCCAGAGCATGTTCCAGGTCGACGGGAACTTCGACTTCAACACCTACCGAACGATCCTCAGCCGGAACGACTTCACGCCGGAGAGTTACGAGGCGCGGATGGACAGCGACCTCCTGCTGGGCAAGTACGAGCGCAACCTGCTCTCCGGGGTCACGGTGAGCAAGGCCGAGGTGGAGCAGCGCTACCGCATGGAGAACGAGGAGGTCACGCTGGATTACGTTTTCGTCGATCCCGAGCGATTCGCCCCCGGCGTCCAGGTCACCTCGGAGGAGGAGCGGGCCTACTATGAGGAAAACGTGGCGCGGTTCATGAACCCGGGGCAATTCCGGGTGCGCTACCTGGTGCTGAGCCTGGAGCACTTGCTGGAACGGGTGAAGCTTCCCAAGCGGGCCACCAAACGCTACTACGAGCGCCACCGGGAAGAGGAATTCTCGACCGCGACGCGGATACGGGCCAGCCACATCCTGAAGCGGGTCGATCCCGCCGCGCCGGACGAGGACAAACAGGCCATCCGCGCCGAAATGGAGGAGATCCTGGCCAAGGCACGGGCGGGAGAAGACTTCGCCGCATTGGCCAAGGCGCACTCGGAGGATCTGACCAAGGACAAGGGCGGCGATCTGGGCTTCTTCCGCCAAGGCGATATGGTGCCCGCCTTCGAGGACGCGGCGTTCGCCCTCGACGTGGGCGGCATCAGCGATATCGTCTCTTCGCCGTTCGGGTTGCACATCGTCCGGGTCACCGCCATCGAACCCGGCGAGCAGCAACCCTTCGAGGCGGTACAGGCGCAAATCGTCGAGCGGCTGATGGAAGAGCGCGCCCAGCACAAGCTCGATCTGGAGGCGGAGCGCCTGCCTCAGCGCATCCAGCGGGACGGGATGGAAGCCGTCGCCGCCAACCTGGCGGTGGACATCCGCGAGAGCGGTTGGTTCGACGGCACGGGCGCCCTGGACGGCCTCGGCCCCTCCCTGGAACTTTACAGCCAGATGCTCACCCTGGAAGTGGAAGATTCGGGTGTGTGGGAGCGCAACCCGGTGTTGGGTCACGTGTTCTATCAGGTCACGGACAAGCGCGAGCCCATGCCTCGGGCTTTCGAGGAGGTGCAGCGAAAGGTGCGCGGCCTGCTGCTGGCGCGGAAACGGATCGAGGCGGCTGCCGCCGCGGCCGCAGAGGCCTTCGAGGACCTGAAGGCACAGGGTAGGCTGGAAGCCATCGCCCAAGGGCACGGGGTG
>CAYRXP010000361.1:0-1446 GCA_964428145.1 uncultured Enterobacteriaceae bacterium | reverse complement strand
CCACCTCTACGGACCAACGGCTTTCCGATATAGAGGTTAAAAAGATAACCCGCCGTCAAGTTCACGATCAACAGAGGGTTCATCATGGAATTGACGTTATAGGGGCCGATATAGGGAACTCCCGCCAGGAGAACATCGGACTGCCCTTTAACCGGCACGACCTGTTGCTTCAATACATTTTGAAGGGTCTTTTCATGCACCGAGTCGTTCCTTCCCGCCTGGATGCTGGTCATCCCGTAGGGGGCACGCATCTGCATGAAAGCCTTGCGCCTGACTGAGGCCGGCGTCATCGCCAGAACCCCCCTACTAACATGAAAGTTAAGCTTATCGAATGCATTCAGATGGCGTTCCTGCTTTTGGAGAAAACCGAAAGCCTTGGGAAAAGTGTTGGTGTCCATTGTGGTTTCGATGTGGAAAATATTCTGGTTCTCTTCGAGGACCTCCCCCATGCGGTCCAGCACATGATGCAGCTCCGAACTGGGAGGATGCATATAGGATTGGGAGTGCATGAGGGCATGAACGTTGTGGTGATGCTTCAGACTGCGGTAGGTGGAAAGTCCGGTGAGAATAGATTTGTTTCCACCGTCCATGCTGGACAGGTTCATGTTGACATAGATGAGAAGATCAGATTGCGCTGCCCGGCCGTTGATCTCAACGACCTCCCCCTGTTCCGTCTCTCCAAGGTACTCGATGTTTTCCTTATCTTCCGCATCGTGGTTGTACAGCCTATCGGGATAAAACTCATCAAGCACTTTTGCCCCGACACAGTGGCGGATTTCCGGCTCTGTCATTCTTCGATGTAAGCCCGTTGCCACTATCAGGTGGATGTCCGTGACTCCGCCACTCGCCAATTTTTCCAACACCACTTCCAGGATCAACTGTCGCAGGTCCGGCCTTTGCATCGGAGGCAAGGGCAAGGAGAGGTCATCGAAAGCAACCGTTACCTTCATTCCTGGCCTCAGTTGTGCCGAGAGAGGTGGGCATCCCAGGGGATTCTCAATGGCTTGCTCCGTCGCAGCCTTGACGTCCGTGATGGCTTCCAAAGGGGGCGGGGCATAGACAACGCGGGTTCCCTCGGGAACCTCCTCATACAAGAAGTTTTCCGCGTAGTGAAACAACAGCCTCTCGCCCGGCTTTGTGTAATAGATGCAGTCGTTACTCATGGCTGGGTCGGTTGGATCACTTGAATTGGAAGACCGTTTTGATGACTTTCGACTTGCCCGTGTTCAGAGCACACTGGACCGCGGCCCGATAGTCCTTCAGCGGAAATTTCGCTCCCACGATCCCAGCCAGGCTATCCCTCTGCGCAACCAAAAGCTCCAGCGCTCGCCGGAAAGTAGCGGGCTCGCTGGTGTAGCTGCCTCTGACCACGAGTTCCTTGTGCCAAATCGCTGTCCAGTCGATATTTCGTGGGATGCCCGGCATGCCGACCAGAATAACCGAGCC
>CAYRXP010000360.1:0-1447 GCA_964428145.1 uncultured Enterobacteriaceae bacterium | reverse complement strand
ATCGGGGTTATCCCATCGACGTGCTGGCGGAACAGTCCGACTTCATGGAGGTCTGCTATCTGTTGCTCTATGGCGAGCTGCCGACGCCGGATCAAAAGAAGAAATTCGAGAAAGGCATCACCTATCACACGATGCTGCACGAACAGCTTAATTACTTTTTCCGGGGGTTCCGGCGCGACACCCATCCGATGGCGGTCATGTGCGGCGTTACCGGGGCGCTTTCGGCCTTCTATCACGACAGCACGGATATCTCCGATCCGCACCACCGCATGGTGGCCTCCTATCGGCTGATCGCCAAGATGCCGACCATCGCCGCCATGGCCTACAAGTTTTCCCTCGGCCAGCCGTTCCTGTATCCGAAGAACGCGCTCAATTACGCCGAAAACTTCCTTTATATGATGTTCGGAAACCCGTGCGAGGATTTCAAGGTCAATCCCGTGCTGTCCAAGGCCCTGGACCGCATCCTCATCCTCCACGCCGACCATGAGCAGAACGCCTCCACGTCGACCGTCCGCCTGGCCGGTTCCAGCGGCGCCAACCCATTCGCCTGCATCGCCGCCGGCATCGCGTCGCTTTGGGGACCGGCGCACGGCGGCGCCAACGAAGCCGTTCTCAAAATGTTGAATGAGATCGGCGACAAGAAGAACATTCCTGAATTCATCAAACGGGCCAAGGACAAGAAAGATCCTTTCCGGCTGATGGGGTTCGGCCACCGGGTCTACAAGAACTTCGACCCCCGGGCGCGGGTTCTGGAAAAAACCTGCCACGAAGTCCTCGACGAGCTTGGAATCGAGGATGCACCGCTTCTCGACATCGCCGTGGAACTGGAGCGGATTGCGTTGGAAGACGATTATTTCGTCTCCAAGAAGCTCTATCCCAACGTCGATTTTTATTCCGGTATTATTTTCAAGGCGATGGGCATCCCGACCAGCCTGTTTACGGTGCTGTTCGTGGTCGCCCGGACCGTCGGCTGGGTCGCCCAGTGGAACGAGATGATCGAGGATCCGTCCCAGAAGATCGGCCGTCCCAGACAGTTGTTCACGGGTGCCGTGGAACGGAAGTACACGCCCCTGCACAAGCGCAAGTAACGGCGCTTCAAACCACGGCCATCAACCTTCAGACCGTGACCGGGCGATAACCTCCAACACCGTTTTCGCCGCCCGGTCGGCTGGCGAGGCTCCCTTGGGGCCAAGTTTCTCGAGCGCTTCCTTATAAGCCGAAACCTGGCTTTGGCGCCGGTCCTCATCCCTCAGCAGGTCTTCGAGGGCGTGGGCGAGAAAATCGGCCCGGCAGGCCTCCTGCAGGAACTCCGGAACCGCCTCGCGATCCAGAACCAGATTGACCAGATGGACGAAACGCACCTTTATCAGCCGCTTGGCGATCAGGGCGGACAGCGGGTTGATCCTGTAAGCGATAACCGCGGGCGTCCCCGCCATCGCCAGTTCCA
>CAYRXP010000359.1:0-1453 GCA_964428145.1 uncultured Enterobacteriaceae bacterium | reverse complement strand
GGGGTATCGACTGATCCAATCCGAGTTCCACCACACGCGTTTCGTCCCAGCAACCCAAGATTCGCCCGCGCGATCGCTCGTCAAGATCGAGTTTCACGCCATTGAAGACGGCGCCGATCGGCGCATCATCGTCAACGGTGAGGTCGGCGTAGAGTGGTCGGGGCTCCGCGACGAGAGCGGTAACCCGATCGCCGCGAACCTCGATGCCACGGGTTTGCGGATGCTGACCCGAACCGGGCCCCCAATCTTCAAGCAGATACTCGGCTTTGGCCTCAGGGACGGGGAGAACCTGTCTCGCCTGCACCCCATTCTCGTCTACGACCTCGACAAGGACGGCTATCCCGAGGTGGTCATGATCGGTGGCGGCCGCGTGCTCTGGAACCTGGGCGAGCGAGGATTCAACGACGGACCTCTCACCGAGCAGGGCTACCTGCTGACGGAAACCGGGGTGATCGCCGATCTCAATGGCGACGGCAATCCAGATCTGATGTCGACTCGTGCGCGCGGAGATATGGTGGTCTATCTCGGAAACGACAAGGGACGCTTTACCGGCGAGCCGATCGTGACGCCTAGGTTCGATCGCCCCCTGCGCGCCCCATCGACACTCACGGTTGGAGATATAGATGGCGATAGCGACCTCGACCTCTGGCTCGGGCAGTACAAGCGCGCCTATGACGCGGGGCAGATGCCCTCCCCGTATTACGACGCGAACGACGGGCATCCCGGATACCTGCTGACGAATGATGGAGCGGCTCATTTTTCGGACGTGACCGTCGAGGCCGGACTCGCGAAGAAGAGATTTCGGCGGAGCTACGCGAGTAGCTTCTTCGATCTCGACGACGACGGCGACCTGGACCTCCTTGTCGTGAGTGACTTCTCGGGGATCGATCTTCACCACAACGACGGATCCGGCCACTTTAGCGATGCCAACCACACGCTCGATTCCGATCGCCACCTGTTTGGAATGTCGTCATCGTTTGGTGATTACGACATGGACGGCCGGCTGGATTTCTTTGTCGCGGGGATGGCTTCGACGACCGCGCGCCGCCTCGAAGCGCTCGGGTTGGGTCGTGACGACCGACCCGACATGCAGGAAATGAGAATGCGCATGGCGTTCGGTAATCGCATGTACCTCGCCGCGGATGGCGGTTGGCGCGAGCCCGAGTTTCACGAGCAAATCGCACGCACCGGGTGGACGTGGGGGACCACCACATTCGATTTCGACAACGACGGAGACCCCGACATCTTCGCCGCGAACGGACACGAGAGCGGCGAGAGCACCAAGGACTACTGCACGAACTTCTGGACACACGACATCTTCGATGGAAAATCCGAGCCCAACCCGGCGTTGAACAGCATGTTCGGGGAAATGATCGATGGCTTCGCCAAAGGTGATGAGTCCTGGGACGGCTACCAGAAGAATCATCTGCTGATGAATCGAAGCGGCGAGGGA
>CAYRXP010000358.1:0-1458 GCA_964428145.1 uncultured Enterobacteriaceae bacterium | reverse complement strand
TCCCAAAGGGAGCGATCACACCCAACCTCAGGGAGGAGGCCAGGACGAGATCGGGGAAAAGTTTACGATAGTACTGCCCCTGGGTGAAAAGGCGCAAAAAGTCCTCATCGGAGCCGATGAGCCGAGCTGAAAGCCGTGCATCCCCGCTCAGGAGGAAACCCGTGCGCGGGTTGGTCGGATTATCGCGCGACTCGTTGAGATAGGATAGGGAAGCACTGGAGAGAAGGAGTTCTTCTTCTTGTCGAAAGAATTGCAGGGGACCGGGGAGGTTTTCCGGCAGGGTGATCTGGACCTTCTCAAGGTTGTAGCGAAAAAACAGAGCGTCTCGGCGGCTCAAGCTGCGCTGAGTTTGGGCGGAGGCAGTCAGGCGGAACTCATCAAAGGGTTTTCCACGGAGGGCTTCCTGCCCTCCTCCGATGTTTTGCGTGAGGGCTTTCGAGTTGGTTGCGGTTAAGGAAATGAGGGATGGGAACTTCCGCTCGAAAAGCTGGGATAAGGTATAGGAAATGTTGGCACGCTGACGCAGGGCCCCCACACGAAGACCCAGAGAGAGGGTACTGGCTCGGCCAAGAAAATTACTGTTGGCAAGGCCCAGGGTACCCCGCACTCCTTCGAATGAGCTATAGCCAATACCGTACAAGAGCGTATATCTTTTTGCTTCTTCAACATGGACCATCACATTTTTCTGGAGCGGATCTCGGTAGGAAGGGACCTCTCGGACCTGCACTTTGTTGAAAATGGCCAAATTATACAAATTGCTCTCGGTCGCCAGGATACGATCCAGGGACAGGGGGTCCCCGGCCGCTATTTCCACTTCTCTTTGAATCAGATTCTCCCGGGTTCTGTGGTTCCCGGTCAGGATGACTTGCTCGGTAAAGGATCGCGGACGTTCCCGGAGAAAGTAAGTGATGCTCACTCGCCCCGGCTCTGGGTAAACGATCTCAGAGCGAAAGTCCACTTGCCGGTAGCCCCGATTGGCGTAGGCTGCCATGATGTTGGCACGATCCTGGGCGACTAAGAAAGGGGAGAAGGGTGTCCCGGGGTGGCCTTGAATTTCCTCGAAGAGGGTCTTGGTACTGAGGTACTCGTTGCCAATAAAATGAACCGTGTCAATGCGATAGAGTGACCCCTCCTGAATTTTGTAAACAAGTGTGAGATCACGCGAGTCAGAGCTCTCCAGAACCAGGGCATGAGCGACCTTCACATCCTTATAGCCGCCTCCCTGATAGTATCTTTGGATACGGTTCGCATCTTCTTCTGCCATCTCGGTCGAGAACTTGCCTCGACTGAACACTCCTTCTTCCTCAACGCTGAGGAGTTTCTTGAGAGATCCCGCTTCGGCGAACTGGTTTCCTTCGAATCGAATTTTCTTGAGATTGAATTTCTGACCTCTGTCGACCGTAATCACGACCTGGCTGGGCTCCCGTCCGGTCCCCGAGGTTTCGTATTCCACCTGGG
>CAYRXP010000357.1:0-1463 GCA_964428145.1 uncultured Enterobacteriaceae bacterium | reverse complement strand
CGCGTCGGCATCGGCATCGGCGTATGACAAGCTGTATCATTTCCCCAAACCTACGATCGCCAAAATTCAGGGCTATTGCCTCGGTGGCGGGGTCAACCTCGCGCTGTGCTGTGATCTGCGCGTGTGCAACCACGGCGCGCGCTTCGCCATTCCGGCAGCAAAGCTGGGGCTCGGCTATGGCTATAGCGGACTGAAGCGGCTGTGCGACGTCATCGGCCCGGCGCGCGCCATGGAGATGTTTTATACCGCGCGGCAATTTTCTGCGCAGGAGGCCTATGATATGGGCTTGGTCAATAGCTGTGTTGGAGACGGTGAACTTGAGGAGTGCGTCGCTGACATCACCACGCGTATTGGCGAGAATGCGCCGCTGACCATCGCCGCAATCAAGCGCGCCGCGCACGAAATAGCCAAGGACCCGGCGGACCGCGACCTCGATGCGCTGGATGCGATGGTGCAGGCCTGTTTCGATTCCCAAGACTACATAGAGGGCCGCCGCGCTTTCATGGAAAAGCGCAAGCCCGCCTTCAAGGGCCGCTAGTGTTGCGATTCCAAAGGGGTCGCCAGAAGTTTGCCGGTACGGTTCACGCGCGCCCGCAAGCGTTAGCGCCACCGTATCGAGGAACCCGAGCTTGGCCCAGTGAACCGCTTGCGCCGGCAGATCGTCATAGCCGAGCGTGAGGATTTTTTCCGCGAGCCTCTGGGCGATTGTCCCGGTATGTGGCATGACCCCCTGCTCCTGTCCCCGCCGGCGGAAATATAACGGGCTGAAATCACAACTTTTTAATATGGGGCTAAGTTGACTCCGGCAACGCGAACATGAGACCATAACCCATCAAAGATTCACAGGCGTTTACAAAAAAACAACCCGACGCCAATTCCATGAAATGTGATTACAGGGAGGTTTTCACGATGTTTTGCTTCAACTTGACCACGGCAACCCGAGCCACGCTATGCGCCGTCTTCAGCCTCGGCGTGGTTCTGCCCGCCGCCGTCGCCTGGGCCCAAGAGGAGAAGTTCCCCTCGAAAACCATCCAGGTCGTCATCCATTCGAAATACGGCGGCGGCACCGATACGACGGCGCGGATGATGATGATCCGAACGCGGCGCATCCTGGGCGTCGATATGACCGTCGTTTCAAAGCGCGGCGGCTCCGGCGCCAGCGCCCACCAGTACGCCATGGGCAGGCCCAGGGACGGCTACACGGTGCTGGCCCTGACCCAGAGCCACCTCTATACCATCGCGCGCGGAAAATCACCGCTCAAGATCGATGACATCGTCGGCGTCGCCCGCGCCATGGACGACCCCACCTTCATCACGGTGGCGGCGGAAAGCGAATTCAAGACCCTGGCCGATCTCATTAATGCCTCCAAGGACAAGGCTTTGAACTGGGGCGTCGCCCAGGTCGGCGGCACCGAACATATCGGGCTTGCCCAGTTCGCCAAGGCCGCCGGCATCAAGTTCAA
>CAYRXP010000356.1:0-1467 GCA_964428145.1 uncultured Enterobacteriaceae bacterium | reverse complement strand
ACCGCCCGTTGCATTTCACGAATCTGACAGAACGCACATGCTGTGACGGTAATAAAAAGGAATTATGAATGACTTGGTTGCAAATCATTGTGCTGGCCGTCGTGCAGGGGTTGACAGAATTCCTGCCTGTATCGAGTTCCGGGCACCTCATCCTGGTACCGGCATTATTCGGCTGGGCGGATCAGGGGCTGGCCTTTGATATTGCCGTTCACACCGGTTCGCTTGGTGCAGTTTGCGTTTTTTTTCGTAACGATATCGCAACCTTGATTCGTGGTGTCGGAGACATCATTGGAGGACGCTCAGGGACGCTGCAAGCCAGGATGGCGTGGTCTGTCGGCATTGGGACAATCCCGGCCGCCATCGCCGGTTTGCTGCTCGCCGGCTGGATTGCCGCGAATCTGCGCAGTCCGATCATTGTCGTTGCGACACTGGCTGCTTATGGTTTGCTCATGGCGCTCGCCGACCGCTTTGCGCCACGGGATCGCGATATGTCATCAATCGGTATCAGGGATGCAATCGTCATCGGGCTGGCGCAGGCACTGGCACTGGTACCTGGTACCTCACGCTCCGGGATTACGATTACGGCCGGGCGCCTGCTTGGATTCCGCAGGCAGGATGCGGCACGATTCTCATTCGTGCTGTCGGCGCCAGTGATCCTGCTCGCGACAATTTACGAAGTAGTGACGCTCATCACGGGCGATATGCAAGTCGCGTGGGATAATCTGGCCGTGGCGGCATTGATTTCAGGTATCGTCGCATACCTGAGCATCGACTTTTTTATGCGTTTCGTCAGTGCTCTGGGTCTGCTGCCGTTTGCGATATACCGACTGTGCCTTGCGAGCGTGATTCTGTATGTCCTTCATTAGGCGATTATGTTATTTGGTTCTGCTGTGCCTTGCCTGCAATGGCAATGCAATTGCGGCCGGCTACATTCTCGGCATCGGCGCCGCGGCAGACTCCGAAGACGGGCGTGCTTTTACCGCCTTTGGCGACTTCGGCATTGGTGCGAACACCTGGCTGTCTGCAACGATCGGATCGACTGAGACCGATTCCACGGCCGGCCGATTCTCAACGACGTTTGCCGACGTCGGCATCGATCATTACTTTAATCCTATTGGCATACGCTTGAGCGGCGCATACTGGGGCGACTCCAGCATTCTCGATTCCGAAGATGTGCGTGCCTCGCTCTACTACCGGGATGACACCGCGTCATTTTCCGCGGACTACGAACGACGCAATTTCGACTTTATCTTCGGCTCCATTCTCCTGCAGGACAGGCGCAAAGCGGAATTTCACTCAGATGGCTGGGGCATGACGAACCGGATTCAGTTCAGTGATCGAATCACTTTTCGATTAAGTGGTATGCACTATGGCTACTCTCGAAATATTCGCATCCAGCCTGAAATCGACACCCTTCGATTCCTGTCTGCATCGCGGCTCAGCCTCATCAACAGCCTGATCGATTAC
>CAYRXP010000355.1:0-1467 GCA_964428145.1 uncultured Enterobacteriaceae bacterium | reverse complement strand
GGGCGCCGTATCTGCCCTACCGCCGCCCGGGATCGCCGCTGATCTCCGCTTCGTGGACCGAATTGCCGTGTTGGCAGGACAGCTTGCCGTCGACTCCGGGGCGGCAGATAAGGCTGGAGCCGCAAGAGGTCCAACGGCGTCTCGACAACGCCTTGGGCCCACAGGCAGAGCCGCGGCCAGGCCAGAGGGCCTATGCCGAGGCGGTGACCGGCATATTTGGCCCGGCACGCCACAAGAATGCGCCCAATATGGCGATCCTTGAAGCGGGGACCGGAATTGGCAAAACCCTGGGCTATCTGGCGCCGGCCAGCCTGTGGGCCGAAAAGGCGGACGGCACGGTCTGGATCTCAACCTTTACAAAAAACCTACAGCGGCAGATGGACCAGGAATTGACCGCTATATACGGCGATCCCGAGCAAAAGTTGCACCAGACAACAATAAGAAAGGGCCGCGAGAATTACCTTTGCTTGCTGAATCTGGAGGAAGCCGTAACGGGTGCGCGCACAGGCGGCGACCAGCGGCGGCGCATTTTTCTTGGCCTGGTTCAGAGGTGGCTCCAATTCACGCGGGACGGGGACATGGTTGGCGGGGATTTTCCACGCTGGCTGGCCTATCTGTTTCCCGGCCCGGCATTGGGCGGTCTGAGCGATCGGCGTGGCGAATGCATTTATTCCGCCTGCAGTCATTATCGCCAGTGTTTTATTGAGCGGGCCCGGCGGCGAACCCACAACAGCCGAATCGTTATCGCCAATCACGCGGTCACGCTGATCGAAGCGACCTTGAGGCAGAATGACCCGGTCCTGCCCCGTCACTTTGTCTTTGACGAAGGGCATCATTTGTTTACCGCGGCCGACAGCGCGTTCGCGCTCCATTTGACCGGCCGGGAGGGGCTCGAATTGCGCAGCTGGCTGCGTGGTGTGGAGGGTCGCCGGCGGGGCCGCACGCGCGGATTGAAGGCGCGGCTCGATGATCTTGTGGCCGCCGACCCGGAGGCGACGCGGTTGCTGGCGGCAACCTGCCAGGCCGTGCAGGCCTTGCCGGCAGGTGGCTGGTTGATGCGGTTGCAGACGGCGCAGCCCTCAGGGCCGTTTGAGACGTTTCTTATGCACGTCAGGGCCCATGTGCTGGCAAGCCAGAGATCGGCCCAAAATAGTCATGGGCTCGAGGCAGCGGCCAACGAACTGCCAAGCGGCCTACAATCGGAGGCGCGCAAGCTGGCGCGGGCGCTCAATGGGCTGGGGGAACCCATGATCGGGCTGGCAGATCAACTACGCCGGCGGCTGGAATCTGAAGATGCAGAAATCTCCGGCGCCGACCGTGTGCGCATTGGGGCGGCGGTTGCGGGGATTAAGCAGCGGGCCGAGACACTCTTGGTCGGCTGGATCCCGATTCTCCAATGCGCCAGCGGAGATACCGTGGTTGCCGAGAGCCATTTCGACTGGCTGGCGCTGGATCGCTACGAAGGGC
>CAYRXP010000354.1:0-1467 GCA_964428145.1 uncultured Enterobacteriaceae bacterium | reverse complement strand
CCCGGCTCGAGGCGGAACTCGATCCAGTTCTCCGGCTCCTCCAAGACCGCCTGCATGGCGTCGAGCGCCGCAGCGGCCTTTCGTCCCAGGGGCGCGTTCATGAGCCGGTGGCCCTGGCGGATGTAGTCGTGGTAATAGCGCACCGCGAGGCGGCGGCCGTTCCAGGCGTAAATGGGATGGCGGCTGCATTGTGGCTCGCCTTTCGGGTGCTCGGCCTGACGATCCCACCAGAACGAGCGGTACAGTTCCGGAACCAGCTCGCCGTGGCGTGCGCGCAGGATGTTGTGCACATTGGCAAAATTGGCCACGCGGCTGGAGCCGCCGCTTGCCGCCTGCCGCAGGCAGGTCATGGTGATGATCTCAGGCGTCTCTGTCAGCCAGCCGCCGTCGGTGTGGAAGTCCTGGGCCAGGTCTGTGATCGAGCGGCGCACGCCATGGCCCATCGCCGCGCCGGTGTCCCGGACATCGTAGACCCGCGTGCCGCCCCATTTCTGCATGACGACGGGACCGAGAAGGCTGGTCACCAGAAAGGCGACGGCCTTGCTCGTGTGCTCGTCCCAGCGCTCAATCGGCAGACGGTCGAGCAGCGCGAAGCCGATGCCTCGGTCGATCCGATCCCCGACCCGCGCCATCAATTCGGCCGTTGCAGAGAGCTCGAAAGACGCTGGCGTCAGTTCCTCGATCGACCCCTCGTAGCGGCTCAGGGCGCGGGCCAGCCCGTCCAATTCCTCGAGCACGTCTTCGGGAACCGTGACCCGCCAATCGCCCGGCTTGATGTCCTTGGCCCGCCAGGCAAAAGATTCATCAGCAGCGCGGTCGAACATGTTCGAATCCGCCGCCACGGCCTCTTCGGAGGCAAATGCCAAATCCTTGCACGTCACGGTACGTACTCCTCTTTCGTGATATGCTAGTCGGGGATTTGGTAAACTGTTTCTGCGTGTCTGAGCGCGACCGATCACATGGTCATTGGCTATCGATACCGTTTCTTTCGCGCGCGGGTCCGCGAAGTTCAATATTATGACCGCAACCGGCCTAAGTCGCAAGTACTGGGAAGCCTCTCATGTCGAATTGTCAACGGCGGAGTAAAAACCGGCCGTGTGGCGGCGTAAAAGTGTGCCGGCTTGGCTGGGTGAGGCGCTTGTCCCCGAAGTCCACGGGAGGATCCCGCGCGCGGCGCGGACGGCCTGGCCATCTTGCCGCATCCGAATGCACCTTGACATGGCCGCGGAGGCGCCGCGTGCCCCACAACAAGCCGCCAAATCGGGATAAACGGCCACGCTTCCGGCCGATTCTCGATTGTGTTACCGTCTTGGGTGCGTGGGAGGACCCATCTGGGAAATCCCGGCTGAGGTGCAGATGATGATACTGCGCGCTCCATCACAGAGCAGGAGGGATCAACCCATGCGTACACTGATCCAGCCCACAACGCGTTTTGTTTCGTCGATCGTCGTCCTGATAACTCTCGTC